>JAZMZS010000096.1:0-6444 GCA_045586105.1 Eubacteriales bacterium
GTGCGGTCGAAGGAAGCACGAAGCACCGGTGTGACGGGTGCGCCCGATTCATCCGCTACAAGCGTCACCTCTCCGACCTTGTCCCCGGCCTTGAGCTTCTTACCCTTTTCGTACACAGCATCCGCAGTCTTGCCCTTGCTCTTTTTCTCAGTCGTCTGCGAATTTGAGGTTTTTTTGTTATCAGACGAATTATTGCCCGATTTCTGCATATCATTATTATCAAGAGAAAAAACACTATCGAATTTTTCTCCGGTAATATTGACTTTTCGCCCTACATAGGATATACTACCTATGTAACCACCTTTAAGCAGCTCGATAGGCATTTGGAAGCCTATTGACCGAAGCAGAGAGGTGGTTCTTTTTTTGTCAGCATATAGAACGTCACTCTTTTTTATAAAGTCAACGGGCGAACTTGTTTTTGTATAAGCACTTGACACCTTCTGCATGTCGTCTATAACAAAGTTGTTTTCTACAGGTCTCAGATCCATTACCGCAAGGACGGGCTTACCGTTCTGTCCCTTTACCGAACTGAATATAACAAGTCGTGTATTCTGACCGCTATTGCGTTTGTTTTGGCTCTTCAAGATAAGAACAGGATCATCCAATATTTGAGGTATCTTTTTTATCTCGTCGATCGTAATCTCAGGATGGTCGGACATGATCGTATTGATCTTATCGCTATTCATGTAAATGTCACTTTCGATGGCTCCGAGCCCCTGCAGCACATCTCCTGTCATACCCAAGACAAACCGTTCTCCATCCGGGCACCCGTCCTTTACCCACGAATCGATATTTCTCGAAAAATTTTCATTTATAAGATACCGTTTTTCGTCAATATCAACGCTTCTTCCCGTCTCCGATTTGGAGGCGGTTTTCTTTTTTGTATCAGTTTGTGCTTTCTTGGCTTTGGCATTCTTCACGCGGTTATACTTAGCGACGGCAGAGAGAACGCGGCGGGAGAGGTTGCGGAAAGTGTCGGATGCACCGACAGCACTCTTGACCTTGGACGTGATACGGTTGATAGTGCCATCCTGTACGATATTTCCAAGCCCAAGTTCTGCCGCAACAGCACCGAAGTAGCGTGCGGCGACCTCTTCCTCGGCTGTCGCTTTATACTTGCGTTCGGCGTAGAGATATGCCTGATCGGCTGCCGTACTCTTTCCCATTCTGCGCTCCGCATCGGGGTTGAGCTGATACCACTCCTGCTTGTACTGCTCTATGTACGTCTGCTTGTACTTTTCTGCTTCTGCTTCGATATCGACTCCCTCACTTTTGAGAACGTTCTTTACGTAAAAAAAAGAGTCCGAATAGATCAGACTCTTTTTTTAATCTTTTTAATTATCTTATACCATAATTTTCGATTACGTAGTCCATATCCTTATCGCCTCTTCCCGAGAGATTGATAAGAACTGAACCGTGCTCCATCGTCTTCGCAAGTTTCATACCGTATGCAACGGCGTGGGAGCTTTCGATTGCGGGAATGATGCCCTCAAGACGTGCAAGCTTGAAGAATGCGTCTATAGTTTCCTCATCGTCAATTACGTCATACTTCACTCTGCCGATATCCTGAAGGAAAGCGTGCTCGGGACCCGACGAAGGGTAATCAAGCCCGCTTGCTACGGAATAAACGGGAGCGGGGTCACCGTTTTCGTCCTTGAGCATAATGCTGTTAAATCCGTGCATAATGCCTTCGGTTCCGTACTTAAGGCTTGCGGCATGATCGCCAAGCTTAGGACCTCTGCCGAGAGGCTCTATTCCGTAAATATCAACGGGATCATTGAGAAATCCTGCAAAGAGACCCGCTGCATTTGATCCACCGCCAACGCATGCAACGATCGCGTTAGGAAGATGACCCGTCATATCGATAAACTGCTCTCTCGCTTCAATTCCGACCACGCTCTGGAAATCACGTACCATCATCGGGAACGGATGAGGTCCGAGAACCGAGCCTATGCAGTAAATAGAATCCTTATATTCACGGCTATAAGCATCAAATGCTGCGTCTACAGCTTCCTTAAGAGTTTTAAGTCCATGGGTTACCTCAACGACGTTAGCGCCGAGGATCTTCATTCTTGCTACGTTAGGAGCTTGCTTCTTTATATCGACCGAGCCCATGTATATGTCACATTCAAGACCGAAGTATGCAGCAGCCGTAGCAAGTGCAACACCGTGTTGTCCCGCACCTGTCTCTGCAATCACCTTCTTCTTTCCCATGTATTTAGCAAGAAGGGCCTCTCCCATGCAATGGTTGAGCTTGTGTGCTCCCGAATGGTTCAGATCTTCTCTTTTTGCGTAAAGCTGTACTCTGCCTCCAAGAGCATCGGAAAGACGCTCAAGATGCGAAACGGGAGTGGGTCTGCCCTGGAACTCTTTTCTGATCCTGCGCAGCTCAGCTATGAACTTTCTCGATTGGCAGATCGAAAAATACGCCTCGGTTATCTCAGCCATAGCAGCCTTAAGCTTATCATCGATATAAGCACCGCCGTATTTTCCAAAATACCCGTCTTTATCGGGATAATTATTATAATATGTATCAAAATCAATTCCGTTAAGCTTCATTTATATATCCTCCGCTTTTATAATCAAACTTATGTAGAACGTTGTTTGGTGAAATCAGGTAATATGCCGCCATCGTTTTGATAAAATATACATAAACTCACCGCCTCAAAACAAAAAATCCCTATCCCAAAAAGAACTTTGGGACAGGAAATACCTGCGGTGCCACCCAAATTCGCACTATCGTGCGCACTCATTCGTACACAAATACGCTCACGCTATAACGGGCGCCCCCGTCTCACCTAACCGTCATCCGACAGCTCAGTTTGCCCTCCGAAGTCCATTCGATGCGTAGGAATTACCGAATTTTCACCACCGTCGGCTCTCTGTGAACACCTTGCTCGCATTTACTACTCTTCATCTGCGGTTTATGCGATTATATTACCACCGGTACGCCTTTTTGTCAAGAGTTTTTTTATTATAAATATTCGCAACTCTGCGCTTCGGATCGAAATCAGACTGAATTTAAACCGATATTTGATAATTATTTATCTTCACACTTGAAATGGAATCTGTTTTGTGCTATTATTTCATTATATTTATACTACCGATAAAGTTCTAAAAGAGGAATATAATGAAGGTTATAATAGTCGGATGCGGTAAGATCGGACGCATTCTAATCGAAACATTATCAACAGAAGGACACGATGTTATCGCTGTTGACAGCGACGATATCGTTCTTTCGGAAATTACAAACACATATGACGTAATGGGTATATGCGGCAACGGCGTAGACAGTGAGACGCTGATCGAGGCGGGTGTTGCAAACACAGATATCTTCATTGCAATGACAGGCTCTGACGAATTCAATATGCTCAGTTGCTTTATGGCTAAAAAGATGGGCACTTCACAGACGATAGCAAGAATACGTAATCCCGAATATAACGACAGAAGCCTCGCGCTTATCAGAAATTATCTTGAGATATCAATGACTATAAACCCTGAGCTTCTTGCGGCGCAGGAAATGTATAACATTCTGAAGCTCCCTTCTGTTGCTAAGGTAGAAATTTTCTCGCGCAGAAATCTCGAACTTGTAGAACTGAGGATCACATCCGACATGGGACTTGACGGCGTAAAGGTGATGAAGCTGAGAGACAGATTCAAGGCAAAATTCCTTATATGCGCCGTGCAAAGGGACGAAAAGCTGTACGTACCCGACGGACACTTTGAATTAAAGACGAATGACAAGATAGGACTGACCGCTTCCCCAACTGAGCTACTGCGTCTTCTTAAGCTTCTCGGCGTAGAGAGAAAACAGGCAAAAAACGTCATGATACTCGGAGGAAGCAAGTCCGCTTATTATCTATCGAAAATGATAACCGGCGTAGGAAATGACGTCAAGATCATTGAAAAGAATGTAAATAAATGTAAGGAACTGAGCGCTGAGCTTCCTAAGGCGGTCATAATTCACGGTGACGGCTCCCAACAGGGGCTCCTTGTAGAAGAGGGTCTTTCGAATGTTGATGCATTTGTTTCGCTCACCGGTATGGATGAGCAGAATATACTGATCTCTAAATATGCTGAAAGCATAAAAGTACCAAAGGTCATTACAAAAATCAATCGTGATGATCTGTATTATATGGCAGAAAAGCTCGGTCTTGATACTCTGATCTCTACCAAGAGCATCACATCAAACGTTGTCCTGCAATATGTCAGAGCACTCGAAAACTCTCTCGGAAGCAATGTTGAAACTCTCTACAAGGTCATGGACGGAAAAGCTGAAGCGCTCGAGTTCAACGTCAGAGTTGATTCAAAAGTCATCAACATTCCGCTAAAAGAGCTCAAGATCAGACAAAACACCCTTATTGCAGGTATAATGAGAGGCAGAAAAACGATAATTCCGTCCGGAGATGACAAAATAATAGCTGAAGACCGCGTCATAGTTCTCACGTCCGACACCGGTCTCAATGACCTTGATGACATCATCGCACAAAACAAGTAATTTCCTTTATATTCAACGAGGCAAAAAATGAATCGTAAAATGATATTTTTCCTTCTCGGACAGATCATAACAGCATGCTCTGCGCTATTATTGTTACCGCTTCTCGTTTCACTTATATATTCGGAATTCAGATGCTCTGTATCCTTTTTGATAACAATAAGCACATCTCTTTTGATCGGATTTATACTGATACGATCTTTCAAAACAGATAACAGGGTAATATACGCAAAAGAAGGGTTTATTATAGTTGCACTTGCTTGGATCTCAATGTCTTTGATTGGCGCACTTCCCTTCACTATCTCAGGTGAGATGAATAACTACTTTGATGCTGTATTCGAGACTGTCAGCGGATTCACAACAACGGGTGCTTCTGTCCTGACCGACGTTGAAGCACTAAGCAGGTCATTGTTGTTCTGGCGAAGCTTCACCCACTGGATAGGAGGAATGGGTGTTCTTGTTTTTGTAATGGCAGTTATCCCTACCTCCGACCGCTCCATTCATATTATGAGGGCGGAAATGCCGGGTCCGATCATCGGAAAAATAGTTCCTAAGGCAAAACAGACAGCCAAGATCCTTTATCTTATATATATTGCATTGACTCTTATTCTCATTGTCTTTCTTCTTGCAGGCGGAATGCCCCTGTTTGACAGCATCCTGCACGCTTTCGGAACAGCAGGCACAGGAGGATTCGGGATCAAAGCAGACAGCATTGCATCATACTCGCCTTATCTACAATGGGTCATTACGATATTTATGCTTATATTCGGCATCAACTTCAATCTGTTCTACCTGATACTTATAGGCAAGCTCAAAAGTGCAGTCAAAAGCTCGGAGCTATGGTGTTATTTGCTGATCGTTGTCGGAGCAGTCTGCATAATAACACCCAACATTCTCAGCATGTTTGACAATTTCAGTGACGCGGTGCGCACATCCTCTTTCAATGTAGTTTCGATAATTACAACAACAGGCTTTGCTACAACCAACTTCGATTTATGGCCGGAGCTTTCTAAAGGAGTATTGCTAACGCTGATGTTTATAGGCGGATGCGCAGGCTCGACCGCGGGAGGATTGAAGGTCTCGAGAATCGTGTTGATGTTCAAGATGATAAAAAAGGAATTACAGCACATGCTTCATCCTCGCTCTGTCTCATCTGTAAAATTCGAAGGAAAGGTGATCGACAAAACGACCCAAAACAGCGTATTTTCTTATTTTACTTTGTTTATGGTCTGCTACTTTATTATCTTCCTTTTGCTCAGCATTGAACCATTCGATTTCGAAACAAACTTTACGGCTGTGTCAGCATGTATAAATAACGTCGGACCGGGCTTAGGATTGGTCGGGCCCGCCGGCAGCTTCGCTCAATTCTCGAATTTCTCTAAAGTGTTACTCTCTTTTGCTATGCTTCTCGGCAGGCTTGAGATCTATCCGATCCTGTTCACCTTCACACCATCGACCTGGATAAAGAAATAAATAAAAAATGGTTTGCGATCTGCAAACCATTTTTTTATTATTCTGATCAATCGTGGGAAGCGAGCGAAGCGGCTTCAGCTTCCTTCTTTGCTGCGAGCGCAGCATTATGCTTGTCAAGAAGCTTGTGAATTCTCTTAGAAGGCTCAAGAAGAGTGCTTATCGACTCGTCATGATTTAGCGTGTCGATTATATACGCGACATACTTACACATATTTACCTCCTGATACCACTCCTTGCGGAGAAGCTCGGGAGAACGATAAATAAGGTTTGTAGAAAATATCTTTGTGAACATTCCCTGCTCGTATGCAGCATCAAGTTTTTCGAAGCCGTTGCAGAAAAGACCGAATGTAACAAATACGAAAATTCTGTTAGCACCCTTATCCTTGAGCTGCTTGGCTACGTCAATGATCGAATCTCCCGAAGAGATCATGTCATCGACGATAATTACGTCCTTGCCCTGGAGATCTCTTCCAAGA
>JAZMZS010000097.1:0-38346 GCA_045586105.1 Eubacteriales bacterium
GATATACCGAGGAACATATGAAAAATGCTAATTGGCCTGACGTTTCATTTTTTCACAGAAGCGTCAGCTGTAATATATTCGATCATCTGGGAGCTCACAAAAAAAACAACTCGATAGTTTTCCGCACCTGGGCTCCTCACGCCGACGAGGTATGGCTCGTCGGTGACTTCAACTCCTGGTCATGCTCTCACCCGATGAAGAGGATAACAGAGGGCGGTGTGTGGGAATGCACGGCAGATCTCAGCGCGCTCAAGGATAAGCCGCTGTATAAATATAAGATCAGAAACGGAGACCGCATCCTATTTAAAGCCGATCCGTTCGGCAGGATGATGCAGACGCCCCCCGACACTGCAACCGTATGGTATGATGCCGACGAGCCTTATTCGTGGACAGACAGCTGGTGGATGCAGTCCGCAAGAGCCCGCTCAGGCGGAGATCTCTGCTCGGATCCCGTAAACATTTACGAGCTCCATGCAGGATCCTTCATGAGACATTCGGACGGTTCGTATATGAGCTACAGAGAGCTCGCTCCGATCCTCTGCTCATACATGAAGAGGATGAGCTATACACATGTGCTTTTGCTTCCGGTCGCAGAGCACCATCACGATGCATCGCTCGGATATGACGTGAGCGGCTTTTATTCGGTCACGTCCCGCTTCGGAGCTCCTGACGATCTGAAGTATTTTGTAAACACCCTTCACAATGCGGGGGTCGGTGTAATATTCGATCTCTCTATCTCCCATATTCCCTCAGACGAGCACGGCTGCTGCGAATTTGATGGGCAATGCCTGTATGAATGTCCCGATCCTTCTCTGTGCGAGGGGAGACACCGATTTGACCTTTCAAGGATCGAGATCCGCTCGTTTCTGATATCAAATGCGTGTTATTATGCAAGAGATCTTCATGCAGACGGCATACGCATATCGGGAGTGCGGAGAATGCTTTATCTCGACTATGGAAAAAGCCGCGGCGAGTGGAAGCCAAACCGCCACGGAGGTAACGTCAGCTTCGAATCCGCGGCATTTATAAAGCAGCTGAACGGCTCGGTAAAGCGCCTTTATCCAAATGTAATAATGATCTCGGACGGATCCGGATCATCCGGCAGTACAGACTGCACGGATGAGGGGCTCGGCTTTGACCTTTTTATGAGCTCAGCACCTCTCAAAGCTCCGCTGTATCTTGTACAAAACGCCTCATCTGCCCGTTCACATGCCGTCATGACCGAAGCGGTAAGGGATGATATTCCCCGCCGTGTTCTTTCCCTGTCGCAAGCCTCGCTTTCTCTGTCTTCACGCTCGCTGATCGACAGAACAACAGGAGATTACGAAACGAGATTTGCACAGCTCAGGGCGTTTTTCACCTATTATATGACACTCCCGGGGAAAAAGCTCAGCTTCATGTCAAATGAATATGGGCAGTTTGCTCCGTGGAATCATGCGTCATCACTCGAATGGTTCATGCTCGACTTTGATATGCACAGAAGACTGCGCGATCTCAATGCCGACCTCGGAGAATTATATTTGTCCTGTCCTGCACTGTATAAGCATGGCGAAACGGCAAAAGCATGCATGGAGATCTGCTCTGACACATCGGATCACCGTTATTTAGCATACAGACGGGGCATCGGAGACGAGGGCGGTATTTACGTTATCATCAATCTCACCGATGATACCGTTTCCGTCAGATGCACAGAAATTCCCCTCGGAAGCTACCGCATCCTGTTATCTTCCGAGTACGAAAAATACAGCGGCAGGCGGAGCTCTTCGCTGACAGATGTGTTTATCAATTCAGTATATCCCAGGCTTGAGCTTCATCCCTTCGAGGCGCTTTTGCTCGAGCGGAGGGCAGATATCACGGATAATAAGAATAAATAGACAATAACATATATCACAAACGGAAAAGGAGAAAAACATGTTTAAGAAAAAAGAATGTGTCGCAATGCTTCTCGCAGGCGGTCAGGGCAGCCGTCTCTATGCGCTTACTCTCTCTACCGCAAAGCCCGCAGTTACCTTTGGGGGTAAGTACAGAATCATCGAATTCCCTCTCTCAAACTGCATCAATTCTCACATTGACACCGTTGGCGTACTTACCCAGTATCAGCCGCTCGTTCTCAACGAGTACGTAGGCAACGGTCAGCCGTGGGACCTTGACCGTACTTACGGCGGAGTAAAGATACTTCCTCCTTATCAAGGCAATAACAAGGCAGACTGGTATAAGGGTACCGCAAACGCAATCTATCAGAATATCAACTTTATCAAGAGATACGATCCCGAGTACGTGCTTATCCTGTCCGGCGACCATATCTACAAGATGGATTACGCAAAGATGCTCAAAGCCCACAAAAAGAACAACGCCGACTGCACCATAGCGGTCCTTGAGGTCTCGCTTGAGGAAGCGTCCCGCTTTGGTATTCTGACGACCGACGAGAATAACAGGATCACCAAATTTACAGAAAAGCCAAAGAACCCCGACTCCACGAAGGCTTCGATGGGTATATACATCTTCTCCGCAAAGAAGCTCTATAAGTACCTTGAAGAGGACGAGCTTGACCCGAACAGTGTAAATGACTTTGGAAAGAACATCATCCCCGCAATGCTCAACGCGGGTGAAAAGATGTATTCGTATTCCTTCGAGGGATATTGGAAGGACGTCGGAACGCTCAAGAGCCTTTGGGAGGCTAACATGGATATGCTTGGTCACGATCCTCACTTCTCTCTTCAGGACGAGAGCTGGAGGATATTCTCGAGAACGACCGTAAGTCCTCCTCAGTTCGTAGGTGCCGAAGCCAAGGTGGAGAATTCCATGATCACAAGCGGCTGCAGCATTTACGGTACCGTTATCAACAGCGTGCTCTCAAACGGCGTTACCGTTGAAGCGGGCGCTGTCGTGCGTGATTCGGTCATCATGGCAAACACAAAGATCTGCGCGGGCGCCAACGTGGAATATTCTATCATTGACTCAGACGTTGTGATAGGCAAGAACGCAAAGGTAGGTGCGCCAATAGCTGACGATATAGATGTAGCTGTCATCGGCTCGGGTGTTGAAGTAAAAGATGACACCGTGATCAAAGCGGGTCAGATCATATCCAAGTAATCGAGTAAGGAGGAGACACAAATGAACGCTTTCGGAATTATTTTCGCTAATATACACGACGACAATCTCCCCGAGATGACCATGAGAAGAACCATCGGCTCGGTTCCCTTCGGATGCAGATACCGTCTTATAGACTTCACTCTGTCAAACATGGTAAACTCCAACATCAGTAAAGTCGGAGTTATCACTCACTATAATTACCAGTCCCTTATGGACCATCTCGGAACAGGTAAGGACTGGGACCTTGCACGCAGAAGCGGCGGTATCAAGCTTCTGCCTCCGTATATCACGGCATACGACAACACCTCGGGGGACGGACTCGAGAATTCCCGTCTTCACTCTCTCAAGGGTATTCTCAACTTCATCACGCGCTCCACAGAGGAATATGCGGTGCTATCCGACTGTGACGCTATCTGCAATATCAACCTGAACGAGGTCTTCGAGTACCATCACGAAAACGAATCAGACATTACCATTGTAGCAACGAAGACCATGCTTCAGCGCGAGGATGTAGGTAAGCAGATAATCATCGAGGCTGACAAGAACAATATCGTACACAACTTCCTCGAGCAGACCTCCGACCTCAACGGCGAGAGACTTGTTTCCACTAACATAATTATTCTCAAGCGAGAGCTGCTCCAGTCCATGGTCCTTGAGGCACTTTCGCACAACCACCGCCACATATACAAGGATTCCTTCAAGAATTATCTTCCTCACAAGAAGATAATGATCTACGAGCATAAGGGCTATTACGCTACCGTAAAGAGCATCGTGGATTATTATAAGACCAACATGGAGCTGCTCGATCCGAAGACCAGAGACGATCTCTTCAACATCGAGCACAGAGCTATTTATACTAAGGTAAGAAACAGCACACCTACCAAGTACGAGGAAAATGCCGTGGTTGAAAACTCTCTTATCGCTGACGGATGCATTATCGAGGGTACGGTCAGAAATTCCATCCTCTTCAGAGGAGTCAAGGTCGGCAAGGGCACTGTCGTAGAGAATTCGATCATGCTCCAGGACACCTACACCGGAGAGAACGTTTCACTCAACTGTGTAATTACAGACAAGAATGTCGTTATCAGGGACGGCAGAAGGCTCTCGGGACACGAGACTATGCCCTTCTATATCAATAAGGGAGCGATGATATGAGAAAGATACTGTTCGTAGGCGCAGAGGCTATGCCCTTTGCCGCAACGGGTGGACTGGGAGACGTAATGGGCTCCCTCCCCGCCGCACTTAAGGAAGAATACGGCGACGATATCGACGTACGTGTCGTTATGCCTCTCTACAAGGCCGTCCGTGACGAGTGGAGAATGCAGATGAGACAGGAATGCGTCACCTTCGTGGATCTCGCGTGGAGACACGAATACTGCGGTATAAAGAGCCTCGAGAAGGACGGAGTGACCTACTATTTCATAGACAACGAAAGATACTTCAAGCGTGACGGGCTCTACGGGCATTTTGATGACGGAGAGAGGTATGCATTTTTCTGCACCTGCGTGCTCGAAATGCTCAACCGCCTCGACTACTACCCCGACATTCTGCACGCAAACGACTGGCAGTCTGCTCTTTCTGTGATCTATCTTAAGAGAAGATACGGTCTTATGGACGGCTACAGAGATATAAAGACGGTATTCACCATCCATAATATTGAGTATCAGGGAAAGTACGATTTCTCTATTCTCGGAGACGTATTCGATATTCACGAATCTCACAAGCCGATCGTCGAATGGGAGGGCTGTATCAACCTCATGAAGGGTGCGATCCAATGCGCCGACGTTATTTCCACAGTAAGTCCCAAGTATGCCGAGGAGATCAAGAGCCCCGAGTATTCACACGGGCTTGACAAGATACTCAACGAGAATTGGTACAAGCTCAAGGGGATCCTCAACGGCATAGACTACGTTTACTACAATCCCGCAAAGGACACCGCGCTCAGAACGAAATTCTCAAAGAGGACAGTAGAGAAAAAGGCACAGTGCAAGGTCGATTTCCAGAAGGAAATGGCACTTCCTGAGAATCCCGATATCCCCATGTTCGCAATGATCACGAGACTTGCCTCTCACAAGGGGCTCGATATCGTGTGTGATATGATATACGGGCTTCTCGAGCAGGATATTCAGTTTGTGGTACTCGGCACGGGTGAAGCGAAATACGAAGGCTTCCTGCGTGAGCTCGAGTACAGATTCCCCGACAAAGTACGCTCTATCATCAAATACGACCGCGACCTTTCAAAGAGGATATATGCGGCAGCTGATGTATTCCTCATGCCCTCCAAAAGCGAGCCATGCGGACTCTCGCAGATGATCGCGTCCCGCTACGGCGCTATTCCCGTAACGAGAGAAACGGGCGGTCTTTACGATTCCATCAAGCATTATTATATTGACGAAAAGGGCAAAATGCACGGTAATGGCTTTACCTTTGCAAATTACGGAGCAACAGAGCTCTATGACTGCGCTATGAAGGCGTATAACATCTGCAAGGATAAAGATAATTATATAAAGCTCGTACAAAGGATCATGGGAACTGACTTCTCCTGGTCAAAGTCTGCAAAGGAATATATGCAGATGTACGACGAGCTGAACTAATATAAGGTCAAGGACACACAAGGAAGGATTTTAACACAATGGCAAAGACACAGAAGGAAATCAAAGAACTTCTCGAAACCAAGCTGTCGAGAAACTTCGGCTGCTCAAGTGCCGATGCTTCGGCTGAGCAGATGTACAAGGCAAGCGCACTTACTATCAGAGATATGTTGGCGCAGAAGAGAAACGATTTCAAAAAGGAAGTCAACAGAGAAGGAGAAAAGCGCGTTTACTACATGTGCATGGAGTTCCTCATGGGACGCTCTCTCAAGACCAATCTCCATAACCTCGGACTTGAAAAGGCGTACAAGGCGGCTCTGAAGAGCATGGGCTTTGATCTTGAGGATCTTTATGAGCTCGAGCCCGATGCAGGACTCGGAAACGGCGGTCTTGGCAGACTTGCGGCTTGCTTTATGGATTCTCTCTCATCACTTGATTACCCCGCTACAGGATTCTCTATCTGCTATGAATACGGACTTTTCAAGCAGAAGATCATAGACGGCATGCAGGTCGAAATGCCTGATGTATGGCTCCCCGGAGGCGAGGTATGGCTCGTTCCGAGAACCGACAGGATCTACCACGTCAAGATCGGCGGAAGGATCAAGGAGATCTGGGAGGACGGCAGATGCCACATCGAGTACGTAGACTGTGACGAGATTGAGGCTGTTCCCTACGATATGATGGTATCGGGTGCCGACTCTAAGGCTGTAAACCAGCTCAGACTCTGGAAGGCAAGAAACATCAACAACTTCAACATGAATCTTTTCAGCCAGGGTGAGTACGCAAGAGCGATCAAGGACAGCACCAATGCCGAGATAATATCCAAGGTTCTCTACCCCTCAGACAACCATTACGAAGGAAAGCTGCTCAGACTTACCCAGCAGTACTTCCTTGTTTCCGCATCGGTTCAGAGCATTCTGCGCGACCATATGGCGGTTTACGGAACTCTTGACAATCTCGAAGAGAAGGTAGCTATCCATATAAACGACACACATCCCGCACTCTGCATTCCGGAGCTTATGAGAATACTCATAGACGATCATTGCTACGATTGGGATACTGCCTGGGGTAAGGTCTGCAAGATAGTTTCTTACACCAACCACACCGTCCTTCCCGAGGCTCTCGAGACCTGGAACGAGGACCTATTCAAGCTCAAGCTCCCGAGGATCTACTCTATCGTCAAGGAGATCAACGAAAGATTCTGCAACGAGGCATGGCAGAAGTTCCCCTCCAACTGGGATAAGATCTCGGCAATGTCGGTCATTGCCCACAATCAGATACGCATGGCAAACCTCAGCGTTATTGCTTCTCATACCATCAACGGCGTTTCCAAGCTCCACTCGGATATTCTTGTAGATACAGTATTCAAGGATTTCTACAAGATGTATCCCGACCGCTTCACCAACGTAACGAACGGTATCGCACACCGCCGCTGGCTCTGCTACTCCAATCCCAAGCTTGCCAAGCTCATTGAAGAGCTTATTGGCAAGGGCTACAGAAAGGATCCCGAGCAGCTCGACGATCTGAGAAAGTTTGCAGACGACTCTGAGGTCCTCGACAGACTTGCCAAGATCAAGCTCGACAACAAAAAGGCATTTGCAGAAAAGCTCTACAAGAAGCAGGGCGCGGTTATCGACCCCAATTCTCTCTTTGATGTTCAGATCAAGAGACTTCACGAGTACAAGAGACAGCTTCTCAACACTCTTAACATCATTGCTCTTTACGTCGAGCTCAAGGAGGATCCGAACCTCGATATACAGCCACAGACCTTCCTCTTCGGTGCGAAGGCTGCGCCCGGATACTATATGGCTAAAGATATAATCAAGCTTATCTGCTATATCCAGAAGGATATCGAGAAGAATCCGAAGATCAAGGAGAAGCTCAATGTCGTATTTCTCGAGGACTACAACGTCAGCCTCGCCGAAGCTCTTGTGCCCGCAGCCGAGGTATCCGAGCAGATCTCTCTTGCAGGTAAAGAAGCAAGCGGTACAGGCTGCATGAAGCTTATGATGAACGGTGCACTTACGCTCGGCACCTATGACGGTGCAAACGTCGAGATGGTTGCCGCAACAGGGCATGACAATATGTTCATATTCGGCATGGAATGCGACGAGGTTGAGGATCTCTGGAAGAAGGGCTATAACGCTTACGATCATTATGCCAACAACCCGAGAGCACGCAAGGCGGTAGACTACCTCAACATAGGCTTTGCTGGTCAATCGTTCTCGAACATCGGCAATTACCTGCTCAATTCTCAGTACGGTGTCGCAGACCCGTATATGTGCCTTGCTGACTTTGATTCATACACGCAGGCGCGTGAGAAGCTTCTCGCCGCATACGCAAAGAAGGAAGAGTGGAACAGGATGTCGCTTATCAACATTGCGGCTTCCGGCTTCTTTGCCGCTGACAGAAGCATCAACGAATATGCTCAGCGCATCTGGGGACTTAAGCGTCTCGATAAATGATCAATAATTCAAAGCAGAAATCAAGGGTGCCCCACACTCTTGAATTTCTGTTTTTATAGAGATAGTACGGATATTTATGGAAAACTTTATCTGCGCCGATCTTTGCGGCGGAATATGCCGCAGCATAAGGATCAAAAAAAATATAAACGGACGTGACGTTTCGGCACTAAACGCATTCAGTGCCGAGAGCCGGGTTACGTTTTCTCTCTGTGCTCCGAGAAGAGCAGGCGTGACATACGTCAGCATGCTTATCGCAAGAGACGGAGAGCAACAAATCGAATACAAAATGCCCTTGGTCTCAGATTATGCAAAGGATGATGAGTACTCTATCACTCTCGATCTTGGCGAGCTGTGCGGTGCAGAGGGCTCGGGACTGTTCTATTACAAGATACGCATATGCACGGGAAATGACGTGTTTTTTACAAACAGCGTAAACAATGTTGATTTTACGCTCACGAGAGCCGAGCACGCTTCCTTCCGAATGCTCGTCCACTCTCCCGAGTTCAGCACGCCCGACTGGGCATATTCCTCTACTATGTATCACGTTTTCGTGGACAGATTTTTCAAGGGAAGCCGAGAGGTTCCTCTTCGCGAGGATGCAGAGCTCAACGATAACTGGGAAAACGGAATACCGCAGTATGCCCCCTACCCCGGTGCGCATCTCGAAAACAACGAATTTTTCGGCGGTACTCTTTGGGGTATATGCGAAAAGCTCGATTATCTTGAGCAGCTCGGAATAAACACGATATATCTCTCACCGATATTCAAGGCATATTCCAACCACAAATACGATACCGGGGATTATCTTGAGGTCGACGAGATGTTCGGAGGAGAAGAAGCATTCGGCCATCTTATCGAAGAAACGAAAAAGCGCTCGATGAAGGTCATTCTCGACGGTGTATTCAATCATACCGGTGATAACAGCCGTTATTTTGATAAATACAGAAAATACGGCAAAACGGGAGCATACGTGAACCGTGACTCGGAATACCGCGGATGGTTCTGTTTCCATCCCGATAACACCTATGAATCATGGTGGGGGATCACGATACTTCCCAAGCTCAATCATCAGAACGAAAAATGCCGCCGCTTCTTCACAGGCAATGGCGGTGTTATCGAGAAGTATATAAAGGAAGGGATCGGAGGCTGGCGTCTTGATGTTGCAGACGAGCTTTCGGATGAATTTCTTGATGAGCTGAGAGAAACTGCAAAAACCACAGACAGCGAAGCGATCATCATAGGCGAGGTCTGGGAAAACGCCGCAGATAAGATCGCATATGCAAAGCGCCGCAGGTATTTCAGAGGAAAGCAGCTTGACAGCGTGATGAACTACCCTTTCAAGAACGCTCTGATAGAATATATAAATTCGGGCGAATCCGATATACTCTACAACGAGCTTGTGGATATATATTCTTCTTATCCCGCATGCGTGAGCAATGTGCTGATGAACCTGCTCGGTACTCATGATACCGAAAGAATACTGACCGTACTTTCGGATGATGACCCAATGGGTAAGTCCATAGATGATATTGCCCGCTCAAGGCTCACTCCCGAGCAAAAGAAAAAAGCTGTACAAAAGCTAAAGGTCGCAAGCACGCTCCAATACACCGTCTACGGCTTCCCGTCCGTGTTCTACGGCGACGAAGCCGGAATTGAAGGCTACGGTGATCCCTTCTGCAGAAAGCCCTTCCCGTGGCACGATATCAACGACGAGCTCCTCGCTCATTACAGAGCACTCGGTAGGATACGGCACGAGAATCCTGCCTTTGCGGGAGGTGAGTTTGCAGTAACGCTGCATAACGGCGCGCTTCTCTCCTACACTCGCCGCAAAGATGATAATGAAATACTCGTATATTCAAACGCAGGTGAAACAGCACGCATCATTCACCTTGACGGAACGTATACCGATCTTTTGACAGGTAAGACGCATTCAAAGGAAACGGCACTGCAGCCAATGTCTGCAATGATTCTGAAAAGACAATAGAGAAAAAGCACCCGGAAGCATATGCTTCCGGGTGCCGTTTTTTTAGATTCGGATCAATACATTCCGCCGCCGCCCATAGCTGCAGCAGCTGCTGCGTCAGCCTTGGGATCGGGAATGTCGGCAACAACAGCCTCGGTGGTGAGAACTGTTGCCGCAACGCTTGCCGCGTTCTGAAGGGCGCTTCTCGTTACCTTGGTAGGATCTACTATACCGACCTTGAGCATATCAACGTACTGTTCGTTGTAGGCATCAAAGCCGATTCCCTTGTCGCTGTTCTTGATCTTATCCACAACAACAGCGCCGTCGAGACCTGCGTTTTCTGCGATCTGGCGCAGAGGCTCCTCGAGAGCTCTGACAACAAGCTTAACGCCCGTTCTCTCGTCTCCGTCAACCGTCTCAACGAGCTTAGCGACCTCGTCGATAACATCGATATATGCAGTTCCGCCTCCTGCAACGATTCCCTCCTCAACCGCTGCCTTGGTTGCGTTGAGAGCGTCCTCGATGCGAAGCTTCTTTTCCTTCATTTCGGTCTCGGTAGCAGCACCGACCTTGATGACCGCAACACCGCCTGCGAGCTTAGCGAGTCTCTCCTGGAGCTTCTCGCGGTCAAACTCACTCGTGGTATTCTCGATAGCAGTCTTGATGACCGCTACTCTATCGGCGATATCAGCCTTGTTACCTGCACCGTCGACGATGATGGTATTCTCCTTATTGACCTTTACCTGACGCGCCATACCGAGCATATCGAGTGTTACGTCCTTGAGCTCAAGTCCGAGCTCGCTCGTGATGACCTGACCGCCCGTGAGGATAGCGATATCGCGTAGCATTTCCTTTCTTCTGTCGCCAAAGCCGGGAGCCTTTACAGCTACGCAGGTAAATACTCCGCGGAGCTTGTTGAGAACGAGAGACGTAAGAGCCTCACCCTCAATGTCCTCTGCAACGATAAGAAGCTTCTTTCCGCTCTGAACGATCTGCTCGAGAATGGGAAGTATCTCCTGAAGATTGGAGATCTTTTTATCTGTAATAAGGATGAAGGGATCGTCAAGAACAGCCTCCATCTTCTCGTTGTCGGTCGCCATGTAAGGAGAGAGATATCCGCGGTCGAACTGCATTCCCTCTACTACCTCACAATAGGTCTCGGCACTCTTGGATTCCTCAACGGTAATAACGCCGTCAGCGCTAACCTTTTCCATAGCATCGGCTATAAGTGTTCCGACGACCTCGTCAGCACTCGATACCGTACCTACTCTTGCGATATCCTCGGTTCCCTTTACCTTTTCGCTGTTCTTGATAAGAGCCGCAACAGCCGCATCGACCGCCTTTGAGATACCCTTTCTGAGTATCATGGGGTTAGCGCCTGCCGCTACGTTCTTCATGCCCTCGCGGATAAGGATCTGTGCAAGAAGTGTTGCGGTGGTGGTTCCGTCTCCCGCTGCGTCATTGGTCTTTGTCGCTACCTCGCGTACGAGCTGTGCGCCCATGTTCTCAGCCGCATCCTCAAGCTCGATCTCCTTAGCGATAGTAACACCGTCATTGGTGATAAGTGGAGCACCGTACTTCTTGTCTAAAACTACGTTTCTGCCCTTAGGTCCGAGAGTGATCTTAACAGTATTTGCAAGCTTGTCTACTCCTGCGAGCAGAGCGTTTCTTGCTTCGATTCCATAAAGAATATTCTTTGCCATGTTTGTTACCTCCAAAAAAGCTATTATTCAACTACAGCGAGAATATCGCCGATCCTGACGATGATGTATTCCTCTCCGTCAAGCTTGATCTCGGTCCCCGAGTACTTGCTCGTTACTACCTTGTCGCCCACCTTCACGTTCATTACTACCTCGTTGCCGTCAACGATACCGCCGGGTCCCACTGCGATGACCTCTGCGATCTGCGGCTTTTCCTTTGCAGCCGCACTGAGAAGAATGCCTGTTTTGGTCGTTTCCTCAGCCTCGATAAGCTTAACTATAACTCTGTCCGATAACGGTCTTAATGTCATGTTCTTTCGCCTCCTATTTAATTTATCAATTATTGTTGATTTTTAGCACTCTATTGTTTTAAGTGCTAATTACAAGGATAATTATACTCAAAAGCCTCCGAAAATCAATACAAAACGGCTTTTATTAACATTTAGTTTACAATTGAAATCGCACACGCCTTTCCTGTTTGCTAAAATCAGTCAAAACTACGGTTTTGCTGCGGAAAATACTCGTTTTGTTCTGCGTATAAAAACGTTTCCTAATATATATATATATTCTGTAAAACAGGATCGATAGGAGAAAAACGCTTTTTATGCCCGAAAATATACTATCATTTGTCAACACCTATATCGTTTCACCCATATCAAGCTCTGTGCTTTTGATAGCGGGAATAATACTGTCGGTGCGGCTGAGATTCTTCCAGTTTTCAAATCCTGTGAAGCTGTGCAGGCTAATGTTCAAAAGAAAAAAAGGCGGTACTTCCCCTTTCAGGGCGCTGACAGTCGCTCTTGCGGGTACTCTCGGTGTAGGCAACATATCTGGGGTCGCTGTCGCTCTTGCGCTCGGCGGAGCGGGTTCTGTATTCTGGATGTGGGTAAGTGCCGGGTGTGCCATGATAGTGAAGTATTCGGAGATCGTGCTTGCCGTCCACCACAGAGACGAGACAGACGGAGAGGTTCACGGAGGCGCTATGTATTACATAAAAAGGGGGCTGAAAAGAAAAGGCACCGCCTCTGTTCTTGCAGGATGCTTTGCGGCGTTTTGTATATTTGCTTCACTGACTACGGGAAGTATAATACAGGTCAACGCCGTATCCGAGGCGCTATACGGGTGCTTCGGTATTTCTCCTGTCCGGATCGGTCTCTTAATGGCGGCGGCATGTGCCCTAACGCTTTTTTCAAAAAAGAAGGACAGAATATCCGATGTCACGGTCAGGCTCGTTCCGATAATGAGCCTTATGTTCATATCGCTTTCTCTTATGATAATATTTACAAATATCAGAATGCTTCCCGACATTCTGGGCAGCATTATCGAGGATGCCTTTACTCCCTCCTCAGCCGTCGGCGGTATAGGAGGATTCGTGTTCTCGCGCGGTGTCAGATTCGGTGTCACGAAGGGGCTTTTTTCTAACGAGGCAGGCTGCGGAACATCTACCATTGCTCACGCCCGGGCAAATGCCGCATCTCCGAAAAGCCAGGGCGTATGGGGAATATTTGAGGTGTTTTTTGATACGGTCGTACTATGCACCCTGACGGCAGTAGTCCTCCTGATATGCTACGGCAATTCGGTTCCGAGCGAGGGAGGAGGGGTAATGGTCGCACTCTCGGCATACGGCTCATCACTCGGAGAGCCTGCCAAGTATGCCCTTGCCTCGGCGATCGTTCTGTTCGCATTTGCCACGGTCATTTGCTGGGCTTATTACGGATGCGAATGTGTGCGTTTTTTTACAAAGCAGAGCCCGGCAAAAACCGTGTATCTATTTATATACATTCTGTCGGTCATTTACGGAGCTGTTGCCTCTTCTTCATTGATTTGGGAGCTGGCGGATCTTACTATATGCATTATGATGAGTGTGAATACTCTTTGCATATGCGCCATGAGTGACACGGTGTATTCGCTGTCAAAAGCAAAAGGGTGAAGATCAAAACGCTTCACCCTTTGATTATTAAAGCACACAAATATCAGCAAGAATGGTAAGAGAGCACTTCTCTTGTATGGCAGTGAGGTCATTATCGCTGAGAGGTCCTGTAATTACCGCAACCTCATCCTTGTCGGCGATCATTTGCTTAATAGATATGCCGGACGCCATCAACGTGTCCTTCTCGGATGCCGGAACGCTGATGTATCTCGAATATGCGTATTCATTATAATCGTACACATCGCATTCGCACGCACGCTCCCAGAAGATCTTTTTGGGCTGATCCCCCGAAACTACTATATCGACAATATCGGAAACGACTGCGCTCGCCGTAGGCTCGGCACCTGCTCCTCTGCCGTAGAACATTACGTCTCCCGTATAATCACCACATGCGAGGATACCGTTGAAGACGTCGGCGATCGAGTAGAGCGGGTTTGATTCGGGAACAAAGCACGGGCGCACACACTCAACGATCCTTCCGTCTTCTTTCCACGCACTTCCGATGAGCTTGATCTTAGCGTTGCACTCAGCGGCAGCCTCATGGTCGCGCAGACGTATCTTTGTGATTCCCTTGCAGCTTATCCTGGATGTATCAAGAAGCTTGCCGAAGCATATAGCACCGAGGATACATGTCTTTCTCATAGCGTCGATACCCTCTACATCAGCTGTGGGATCAGCCTCCGCGTATCCCTTCTTCTGAGCATCGGCAAGAACATCTGCAAAGTCACGCTTATGATCGGTCATCTGAGTGAGTATGTAGTTTGTGGTTCCGTTGAGTATTCCGTGAACCGAGGAGATATCGTTGGCGCTCATGTCATTCATAAGAGGACGGAGAACCGGGATCCCGCCACCCACGCTTGCCTCAAAGAGGTAGGAAACACCGCACTCACGCGCAAGCTCGGTGAGCTCCACTCCGAAGTTGGCGACGACCTCCTTGTTGGAGGAAACAACGCTCTTCCCTGCCTTAAAGCAGGCACAGGTAAACTCGAATGCGGGATGAGAGCCTCCGATGACCTCTGCGACGATGCTGATCTCGGGGTCACTTAAAATATCGTTTATATCATGTGTTATTCTATCGGCAAAGGGGCTGTCGGGAAAATCTCTTAAGTCAAGTATTTTTTTGACGTATATCTTCTCCCCTGTTTTCTTCTCTATTATCTCGGCGTTCTCGGTCAAAAGGCGGGCAGTTCCGCTTCCGACAACACCAAATCCAAGTATAGCTACGTTGATCATTTCTGTCTCCATTTGATTTTAGTGTGAATATTTACATCAATTATACTGCAAGTAAGCCGAAATGTCAACATTTCGTTTTGTATTTACTTTATTATTACGGTATGCTATAATAATGACAGAAGGAAGGTATATCACATGAAGCTGACACAGGTAGATACAAATCCCTTTGAATACTCAAACACGAACAAAAGATATCATACCTATGACTATTACCTCAAAAACAAATTCGGCGGGAAGGTAGCAAAGATCCCGCTCGACTGCGGCTTTAGCTGTCCGAACATTGACGGAAGCAAGGGACACGGCGGATGCATCTACTGCTCGGAGCGAGGTAGCGGGGATTTTTCGCAGCCTGCGGCAATGCCGATAAGCGAGCAGTTCTCTGCGATGTTCGAGGTGATGAAGAGAAAATGGGACACCGACATGGCTATTCCCTACTTTCAGGCTCATACGAACACTTACGCTCCCGTTGATATATTAAGAAGGCTCTATTATGAGGCGTTGTCGCTTGACGGAGTCGTTGGACTTAACATAGCGACCCGTGCGGACTGTCTGTCGGAAAAAGTACTGGCTCTCCTTGCAGAGATAGCAGAAAAAACGGTTTTGACTGTGGAGCTCGGACTGCAGAGCGTTCACGAAAAGACGGCAAAGCTGATAAACAGATGCCACACCTACGATGAATTCTGCGACGGATATAAAAGGCTGAGAGCGGCATCTGAGAAGATAGGCATCTGCGTTCATCTGATCGAGGGGCTTCCCGGGGAGAATCACGAAATGATGGTGGAGAGTGCAAGGCAGTTAGCCTCACTTCATCCGGACCAGATCAAGCTGCATTGTCTGAACGTTCTCAAAAACACAGCGCTCGCATCGCTTTATGAATCGGGCAGATACACACCGATAACAAAGGACGAGTTTGTTTCGGTCGTCTGCGACAGCCTAGAGCTCTTCCCTGCGGATATAGTAATAGGAAGACTGACAGGAGATGCCGACAGAAAAAAACTGATAGAGCCGATATGGTCCCAAAAAAAGACCGAGGTCATCAATGCGATCGACCGTGAGCTCTACCGCAGAAACTCTTATCAAGGGATATATGCCGCCGACTGACAATGTATTATATTGCGGTTTTTTGTGTAATTAGCACAAATTCAGTCGATCAATTTCTACTTTTGCACAGCAGAAAATATAAAAAGTACTATTGAAATAAAAATCCTTATACGATATAATAAACGTATAAGGATTTTTTCTGTTGATATTCTCACTTTGACTATCCTTCAATTTCAACACAAGGAGCAACTACCCATGGAAAAGATGATCACCAAAAACATCAGAAACATCGCCCTGCTGGGTCACGGCGGAGGCGGAAAGACTTCTCTTGCTGAATCGATGCTGTATCTGTGCAAGTGCACCGACCGTCTCGGCAAGACTCCCGAAGGAAATACTGTATGCGATTATGACGCAGAAGAAATAAAGCGCGGCTATTCGATCAGCGCGTGCACAGCACCCGTAGTATGGAAGGATATCAAGATCAATATTCTCGACACCCCCGGATACCTCGACTTCCAGGCTGAGGTACGCCAGGCGGTAAGAGTTGCTGACGCTGCCATTATCGTCGTAGACGGCAAGGCAGGCATCGAGGTCGGCACTGAGCTCGCATGGGATTATGCAACCGATGCGGGGATCCCCAAGGCGTTCTTTATCAACAAGTTCGACGATCCCGAGGCAAGATTCAACCGCGTATTCACTTCCCTGCGCGACACCTTCGGCGTTGCTGTATGTCCCGTCATTATACCTATGATAGACGTTGACAAGGTCGTGGGCTTCCTTAATCTCGTCGATATGAGAGTTCTCGTTTACGACAAGGAAGGAAACCTCGTTGAGGGCTCTATTCCCGAAAACTATATCGAGACCGCAAATCACTACCGTGACATGCTTCTTGAATCGATAGCACAGACAAGCGATGAGCTGATGGAGAAGTATTTTGCAGGTGAGGAGATCACCAATGACGAGTCACACGAGGCTATCCACGAGGGTATCATCCACGGAAGCATCGTTCCCGTATTCTGCGGAGCTGCTACCAAGATGTGGGGTGTAAGAACACTCATGGACACCATCAACGCTTCCTTCCCCCGTCCTACTGCAAGAGTAAACGAAAAGCTCGCTGACGGAACGGAAAAGGCTATAGAAAAGGAAGGCGGAGAGACTGCACTCTTCGTATTCAAGACTGTCGCTGACCCCTTCGTCGGTAAGATGTCCTTCTTCAAGGTCATGAACGGCGAGGTCAAGCGTGATATGACACTCACCAACACCACAACGGGGGCACAGGAGAAGCTTGCGCGCATCTACATAGTACGCGGAAAGAAGCAGATCGAGGTCGATTCTCTTGCTTGCGGTGATATCGGTATGACCGCAAAGCTCGTTAAAACCAACACCAACGACACTCTGACCGCAGGCTCAAACATCAAGTATATGCCTATAACCTATCCCAATCCCTATATGGCAAAGGGTATCGTTCCCGCAGCCAAGGGAGACGAGGACAAGATATCTCAGGGTATCGCAAAGCTGCTTGAGGAGGATCTCACCGTTAAGTATGAGAACAACGCCGAAACCAAGCAGATGCTCATCTACGGTATCGGTGATATCCATCTTGACGTTCTCGTTTCAAAGCTGAAATCCAGATTCGGCACGAGCGTAAATCTTACAGACAGAAAGATCCCCTACCGCGAGACTATCACCAAGTCCTGTGACGTCGAAGGAAAGCATAAAAAGCAGTCGGGAGGTCACGGTCAGTACGGACACGTTAAGATCAAGTTCTCTTACGGAGAGGCTGAGGGTCTTACCTTCTCAGAATCCACATTCGGCGGATCGGTACCCAAGAACTTCCATCCCGCAGTAGAAAAGGGACTTCTCGAATCAATGCAGAAGGGTGTTGCGGGATATCCTCTGATCCACCTTGCGGCAGATCTTTATGACGGCTCTTATCATGACGTTGACTCGAACGAGCTTTCCTTCAAGATGGCAGCATCCCTCGCTTACAAAGAAATGCTCAACAAGGCAGGCCCTGTTATTCTCGAGCCTGTCGGAGAGCTTAACGTCACAGTTCCCGAGGCTATGGTCGGTGATGCTATGGGTGACCTGAACAAGCGCAGAGGCGTTATAAAGGGTATGAACCCCGCAAAGAAGAAGGGATATACTACCATCGATGCTGACGTTCCTCAGGCAGAAATGGCTGATTACACGATAGCACTCAGAGCATTCACTCAGGGTCGCGGATTCTTCGAATACGAGGTTACGGGTTACGAGCAGGTGCCCGCTAACATAGCTCAAAAGATCATCAAGGAAAACGCAGCTGAATAATTTGAATATATAAATTTGAATATATAAAAAGGAAGCGGTCTCAAAAAGCCGCTTCCTTTTTATATATCCGCTGATCAGTCTCTGTTGAAAATATCTCTTGTGTAGACCTTTTCCTTAACGTCATCAAGAACGCTGTCATATCTGTTGGCTATAATTGCGTGGCTCATGCTTTTGAATCTTTCAAGATCGTTTACTACCTCACTGCCAAAGAAGGTGGAGCCGTCCTCGAGTGTAGGCTCATAAACGATGACCTTGGCGCCCTTTGCCTTGATCCTCTTCATTACTCCCTGAATAGCACTCTGTCTGAAGTTATCGCTGTTGCTCTTCATAGTAAGTCTGTATACACCAACAACGCTTTCCTTCTCAAGCTTGGCATCCCAATCGCCGTTAGCAAGGCTGTAGCCTGCGGTATGAAGAACTCTGTCCGCGATAAAGTCCTTTCTCGTTCTGTTCGACTCAACGATAGCCTCGATAAGGTTCTCGGGAACGTCAGAATAGTTTGCGAGCAGCTGCTTTGTGTCCTTAGGCAGGCAGTAACCGCCGTAACCGAAGGAGGGGTTGTTATAATGCTCGCCAATACGGGGGTCAAGGCAGACACCCTTTATGATCTGCTGAGTATTGAGTCCCTTGAGCTCCGCATATGTATCAAGCTCGTTGAAAAAGCTTACTCTGAGGGCAAGGTAAGTATTGGCAAACAGCTTTACTGCCTCGGCTTCGGTAAAGCCCATGTAAAGAATATCCACATCCTCTTTGATCGCTCCGTGCTTAAGAAGACCCGCAAACGTCTTTGCAGCCTCAACAAGACGTTCGTCCTCAAGGTCGGTTCCCACGATTATTCGGGATGGATAGAGGTTATCGTAGAGCGCCTTGCTCTCGCGCAAGAACTCGGGGCTGAATATGATATTGCTGCTGCCCGTTTTTTCCCTAATGCTCTTGGTGTATCCCACGGGAATGGTAGATTTGATTATCATTACAGCATCGGGGTTGACCTTCATCACGGTGGAAATAACATTCTCTACCGCGGAGGTGTCAAAATAGTTCTTCGTTGAGTCGTAGTTCGTAGGCGCCGCTATAACTACAAATTCCGCATCCTTGTATGCCGCCTCAGCATCGAGTGTGGCTACAAGATCGAGCTCCTTTGTGGCAAGATACTCTTCTATCTCATTATCCTGGATAGGTGATTTTTTGTTGTTGATCATCTCTACCTTCTCGGGTATGATATCAACTGCCGTTACGTGATTGTGCTGTGAAAGAAGAACGCTGATGCTCAGACCTACGTATCCTGTTCCTGCTACTGCGATATTATGCTTTTTCATTATACTTACCTCTCTATATGTCCTTTCAATTATAAAACTCTTTATACCACTCGGCAAATCTGCGCAGACCTTCCCGCAGTGTGGTGGTGGGCTTGAAGCCGAAATCTCTCTCAAGTGCACTTGTATCGGCAAACGTCACCTCGACGTCTCCCGACTGCATGGGAACCAATTTCTTGTGCTTTTCAAAATCGTAGTCCGATGGCAGCACTCCTGCTCTCACAAGCTCCTGCTGGAGGATATCAACAAAGTCAAGCAGGTTCTCGGGATTGCTGTTTCCTATATTGTAGAGCGAGTAAGGCGCCGAGCGCAAGCCGTTTTCCTCGATCGTGCTCTCGGGTGCCTTCTGCATCACTCTGAGTACACCTTCAACGATGTCATCTACGTATGTAAAGTCACGCTTGCAGTTTCCGTAATTAAATATCTGTATATCCTCTCCGCGTACAAGCTTGTCGGTAAATCCGAAATAAGCCATATCCGGACGCCCTGCAGGTCCGTATACGGTAAAGAACCGAAGGCCTGTGCAAGGTATACCGTAGAGCTTTGCATAAGCGTGAGCCATCAGCTCATTTGACTTTTTTGTTGCGGCATACAGTGACACGGGATTATCCACCTTGTCATCTACCGAATAGGGGATCTTCGAATTACTTCCGTACACAGAGGAGCTCGATGCATAGACAAGATGCTCTACTCCCTTGCTTCCGTTATCATACGAATGCCTGCAAGCCTCAAGAATGTTATAAAAACCGATAATATTTGAATCAATATAAACGCCTGGATTTGTGATCGAATATCTTACCCCTGCCTGTGCGGCAAGGTTTACAACTATATCGGGACGATACCTCTCGAATATTCCGTCAATAACGCTCTTATCCGATATAGAGTCTCTGATGAACACGAACCGCTCGGAGGGGATCAATTCACCGAGCCTGTACTCCTTGAGGCTGACGTCGTAATAATCGTTGACGTTATCTATACCGATGACGGTCACATCCGATCGCCCGAGAAGCCTCTTTGCCAGGTTTGCTCCGATAAAGCCCGCCGCGCCTGTCAAAAGGACTGTTTTGTTTGAAATATCAATTGTTTTCACTATCTATCCTACCTTCCGAAAGTCATTATCTTCTGCCGAGGATCTTCAAGACAAGCCTTTTGGCTTTATCCGTATACTTGTTCATTTTTTTCTTGAACCTATATGAAAAGCCGTATTCGCTGTATTTTTTCGCGATCTTCTCAAATGTAAGTCTGTGATAATCATCCCAGAACCGTCCTCTCTCGGGGGGACACGGAAACGGTCCCTTGAGCGGAGGCTGCATGCTGTCCTCAAGCTTTGTCTGCTTGAAATCCACACTATGGCAAGCTCTCTCGAAATATGTCCTGCCGAGCTCATTGTTTACAAGAACAAGCGAAACACCCTTATCATCGTTAAAGCCGGGTGCCGCCTTGTCAATTCCCCAATAATCGGCAATAGTGATATCTGCGGGATGCATTACTCCTTTATACGGGCACTTATAGCAGCTCGGTCTGAGAATGTTGTGGGCATAAAACAGTGAAGTATATACACGACTGTCTATCTGCTTTCCGTTATCAAGATCTAACGTTTCTATATGGGTAGACCATCCGAAGCGCTTGTTTCGGAAATCAAGGTGCGTGACCTTTGCTCCGTTCTTGCTCTCCTGCCATGTCAGGTAATCCCTCAGGACGAGTGGGCTCGGAACTCCGTGACATACGATATCCATGCACAAAAGTCCATCATATTCCCCTCCGAGGAACGCCTTAAGTCCTGCTATCTGACATGAGGTTCCGCTGAAAAGGACCTTTTTGCCTTCGAGCAGATCGACCTTGACGCTTCTGAATATATCAGATGTATTACTCTGTACGTATTTTGATCCGCGCATACGGTCACGCTCATCAGCCGTGGCTGCTCTGAGGTGATGCGCAGTAAAGGAATCGTCGAGCACACATCCGTATACGATTCCGCCCTCCTCAAGTATCAGATCGGATACTGCTGTAAATATCCCTCCCGATCTGGAAGCCGCACGGATCACTTCGTCCTTATGCTTGACAGCATATACGATTGGCTTTTCAAAGTTCATATAGACCTCTTGATATCATATAATAATTACGCCTTGATATATCCCTTGTTCGTCTGGTCAAGCTTGAATGCGCAGACGGACAGGCACTTGAGACACCTGATGCAAATACCCGCATCTATCTCGGGATACAGAAATCCTTCCCCGTCCTCTTTTGCGTATATCGCACCGACAGGACATACAGAGAGACATGCAAAGCATCCGCAGCAGTTTTCCTTTTTTTCGTATAACCGAGGGGTCGGATCCTCTTTTTTATTCGATCTATCCATTATTAGAAAGCCTCCGTCATTTTTTGAAGATCATTTTTTTGCCCTTGGCAAGTATCATCTTCATTTCCTTGCGGTTGATCACAAGGAACAAGAGCGCACCTGCCGCGCTCAGGCACAGGTTCATCACAAGTCCCGAGAAAACACCCGCTATCGTTACGGCAAGAGCAAGAGCAAACAGCGACATAAACTCAAGCCATTTTATCGTGACCTTCATCGTTGCTTTTGTGTGATATGCACGAAGCACGAACATTACAAAGAATGCGACAAACGTTGATATTGAAGCGGCATGAAGTCCGATGAATTTGATAAGGACAAGGTTTGCCGCCGCATTTATCAAAGCTCCTACAACGCTGGTAATGCCTGCCTTCTTCGTCTGGTCGCTCTTAAGATAGCCTACACCGAAGAAGGATGAAAACGCCTGAAAAACAGTACCGAGATATAAAAATGATACGTAATCAGCCGAGGTTATATAGCTCTCACTCATTACAAGAGCAATAAAAAGCTTGGTAAAGGGTATCAAAAACAGCAGCATCGTAAAGGACAGCTTGTAGTAATATCTGAACACGTTAGTATAAAAGCCGTCATTGGAATCGTCCTTGTCTCCGACTGCCGTATCCTGCCATGATTCATAAAAAATGTTATAAAGCATCTGCAGGATGGATGGAAATTTGTTGGCAACGCCGTAAATACCGTTTGCGGCGCTTCCGATAAAGAACTTTATAAAATACTTATTGAGAGAGCTGATCGCCCACCAGTTAAGTCTGTTCGGAATAAGCGGAACAGAAAAACCGAGCAGCTCCTTTTGTGTCTTGAAGGATCCGAGCTTAAGATCGAGCCTTCTCAGACGTTTTTCGAATATCAGCATCGCAAGTATTCCTACGATGTTACCGATTATCGTGCTCTGGAACAGTGCGATGATGCCCATGTCATAAATGACTACCTGTATGACGTTGAGAACCAGGAAGACGAGCGTATTCAGTATACCCGAAAGGGCGACAAGCTTCTGGTTATTTAAGCCTCTGAGAAGCTTCTGTACAGTCTGGAAAAGTCTGCCGACTATCAAGAGCCACAGGAAATACTCAAAATACGCGATCGGGAAGAAGAAATTTACCACTATCATCATCAGCGACCACAGGATCGACGTGAATGTGATAAACTTATAGACTGCCGAAATATACTCTCCCGACTGCTCCTTGTTGCGCATCATCCAGGTATATGCACCGTCGGATATCTGCAAGGTTATCAGAGGAGTAAGCAGACTGATATTGGATATTATCAGCTCGTATTCTCCCATATCCGTGGGAGATATATAATATGTGTAAAAAGGTACGATAAAGAAATTGAGCAGCCTTGGACCGAATGTTCCGACGGCATATATCAATGTTCCTATCAATAACTTTTTACTCTTGCTCTGAGAGTTTGTACTGCCCACCTTATTTGCCTTTCTGCTCAATTATTCTGAGCAAATACTGTTTTGAAGCCTCGATAAGCCCGTAGATCCTGCTCTCGCCGTCACATACAAGCAAGCTTTCCTCTCCCGGGTCTCTGTCGGGATAAATTATCCTGCTGCTGCTCGAAATATTGTTTGCGAGCTGCTCGAGGCGGGCATTTCTCGTAGAATGCGATACGATATACAGGTCCTTTGCGAATATGGATGCAAATGCCGCTCCGTGAAAAGAATTGGTCACGACGGCACAGCTGTGATCTATCAGATACAGAAATTCCTCGGGGGACACAGCTTCTATCTTCTTTCCCGGGAAATCCGCGCCGACAGTTCCTCCTCCGCGTACCCAGACGATCCCCGCTCCGTACTTTTCGGATACACGGTTCAATGCGGCTCTGAGGTGTGGTGTATCCTCCATGACATATGAAAATACGTACTTTTTCGGACACGTGACACGAGCCTCGACCTGCTCCCATTCTTTTTTATCAAGCAAAAATACGGGATCTGCGGTAAGCGGGCATGCTACCCCTGTGCTTTCGGTTACATGATCGCACAGATCCTGCTCTCTTGCCGAAATGCAGGTGAAGGATGAGGCGTACTTGTCGATCATGACTTTGTCCTGCGCTGTCAGCACGCGGCCTACGCTTGCGGAATAAGTGTACTTCGGCTTGTCGGTAAAATCAAGATAGAATGCGGAGTTATTTCCGTTCAGATCCGTATTCCAGATCTGATCGCTGCCTGCAATATAGGCGTCATAGTTATCGTTTTTCGGAATCGACTCCGTGTAATATTCGGGATCGAATTCTATATATTTGCTTCTGAAGGCTTCAAACTTCTGTCTCTTTATCCTGTTGATATATCTTGTCTTGAAGCCCGAAAGCTTAGAGAGCAGCGTGCTTCTCCGAGGCTCGGCGGCAGCTGTGCTCTTCCCTTTTGCCTTGTACTTAAGGTGCAGATGGCGCACCTCTGCTCCTTTGTCCGAAAGAAAGTGCTGGAGAGCATACGCCTGCAGCAAAGCGCCGATATTATCTGCACACGAAAAGGTCAATATCCCTATTTTCATTTTTTGCATCTCTCCTCTGCCGGGCTTTCTTCTCCGCTGTACAAGATGTCATATTTCTTGATGACGTTTTCGATATCGTAAGAGCTCATGTCAACATAGTGTCTGCCGTTTTCGTGGCTGCTGAGATGCTCGTGTATCTTCTCCGCCCATCCCGAAGCGCCGAGCGAAAGGGGTATATACGTGCAATTGCCGAGATCCGCTTCTGACGGAACTACATCCGAAGCGTAGCAATACATTCCCATCGCCTGTGCTTCTATAAGCACTATCCCGAGCCCCTCGAACTTCGAAGGAAATACAAAAACGTCATTTTCGCTCATTATCCTCGGAATATCCGAATCATGCGGAAGCATATCGACCCTATCCTCAAGCCCGAGCTCAATGATCTTATTCTTGATATCTTCCTTTTCCGAACCAAATCCGATCATGGTAAGATGTGCATCACCAAAACAAGACGTATATTCGCGGAACATGTCGAGCAAAAAGGACTGGTTCTTCTGATCGCAGTAACGGCCGACGTGCATCATTCTGAGCTCTGTGCCGCTCTTTCTTTCGGGATACAGATCCTTATTGTATTTTTTGAGATCTATAGCATTATTAACGACCTCCGCATCTGCATCACCGAACAAAAACTCACACGCTCCGCGTGAGCATCCGATCCTTGCAGTGGAGTATTTCCCGATAAGCTTGCTGTAACGGCTGTTGTACAGGCAGTAAATAAAATTATTTGTGTTGCCGACACTTGTATTGTGCGAATGCGCTATCCTGACCTTTATTCCCGCTTTTTTTGCAGCATGAAGAGAGATAGCACTCTCGAAATAATTGTGTGCATGCACCGCGTCATACGGACCGTTTTCGCGTATTACCCTTGATATGCCCTTAAGCAGCCTGTTGTATCTCAGATAAAAATCGAATCTGCTGTTTTTTACGGGAACAACAAAGACCTTCCCTCCGTAGCTCTCAAACTCATCCTTATAATAGTCGTCTGAGTTGAAGCACACTATATCGAATAAATATTTAAAGCTAAGTCTTCTGACAATAGACATTATGACAGCCTGCGCACCCCCGTTACCGAGACCTGTACACGAAACCATCAGAACCTTTTTCTTTTGCATCAGATCCTCCCCTAAATAAGCCGATCAAGCCTCATCTTCCTCTGTTGAAGCAAATTTCAGAACATACGTAGCAGCGATCGTCAAAAGCACCTGGTAATAAATAAATGTTATATAAACGAGCGCCACCGACAAAATAACGATCGAAGTGAAAATAAACAAGCAAAGGATCGTCATCTTTTTATTGCTGTTGTTGGCTTTGCTTCTCGAGGCTAAGCAACGGTAATATATTATAGGATAGCTGAAATAGAAAACGATAAAGCCTACAATTCCGTTGTTCATCAGGACCTCGACGAAATTGCAGTGAGAATAAGTACCGAAATGACTATAGGAGGCGGCAGTACCTTCTCCTATAAACGGACTCAGCGTAAACAATCTGAATCCCTCTTCAATAAAGTACTTTCTGTTGTTGTCACCGCTGTTTCCTCCGCCGTTTACGAGCAGATCGAAGAATTCCTCTATTCTCGAGCGAAGCAGAGCAAACGCCGAAACATTATAGACCATATACAGGAAAACTCCGACAATAAGTACCACGATCAGCGTGTTCTTGATCTTGGATGCCATGCCCTTTTTCTTGTGCTCTCTGAAAAAGAAGAGGAAGGTAAAGCCGAATACAAGAAGTATCAACACTTTTTTGGATGCGGTAATAAATGAGAAGAATACACCAATTGCACAAGCAGCCAAATAGAGGAGCTTCTTTATTTTCGAGCTTTTTTCATTCAGGAAAAAATAGAGTGCGATCAGTGCACCGTAGCAGGATTTCAGACCGACATCGTTTGCATTTCCCGCAACCTCTCCTACTCTCGTCTCATTCATGATGGCATCGATAAACCCTGAGCCGTATATTGAAACGACATAGACATTCAGTACCAACCCGCCGATCATCAAAGCCTTAAAAAGGAATGAGATATCCTCTTCGGTCTCAATGAAATTTACAAGGCAGAAGGTGATGCATATTACAACAAACAGATCGTAAAGGAAGGTCATTGCATAGCTGCTCGCAGAATACAGGCATCCGAGCATCGAGATAAGGAAGAATGCGATCATCGACAACGAATAAGCATTGAATTTCAGCGAGCCTCTGACAAGAATGCAAAGCGCACTCACTCCAAGAAAGAAGTACAATGCATATGAGTTGAGCATCATCAGATATGATTGCGATGCAAACGCCATATTGCAGACGATATACAAAAACGCCGAGATCTTCCACAGAAGCCGCAGGTCCTTGTTAAGCACCGATATGCTTTTTTCGGAATTTGATAAAGTCATATTACACCTTTTATTTCTTTTTACTTATGATATCTCCGAAGAAATTCTCCCACCGAGTAACGATATGATCGATACGCAGGGTCTCTCTGACCCCGTATGCGCGCTCACCGAGCCTTTGTGCAAGGACACGGTCCGAGAGTACACGCCTCAGCGCATCGGCAAAAGCCTCCGCATCTCCGCATGGGGTGATAAGTCCGTTTACGCCGTCCTCGATCAGCATTCTCGCTCCGCCGGGCGAGCAGTCAGCGGAAACACATGCAAGCCCGAGTGCCATTGCCTCGGCAAGAGCATTCGGCATTCCCTCGTAATCTGAGGTGAACGCAAAAATCTCCGCGCCTCTTATCCGTTCTCCGACGTTCGATACGTTTCCGCAAAAAACGACCCGATCCTCAACTCCGAGAGAGGATGCCTGAGCCTTAAGCTTATCCATAAGCTCACCGTCTCCGTATATTTCGAGCGTATACTCCGGAAATTCATCCTTTATACGTGAGAAGGCATCAATAAGCATTGCCTGGTTCTTCTGCTCCGTAAGACGTCCGACGTTTACTATTCTCTTTTCACGCACGCCCTCATGAGGATCGACAAGAGCGGCTGAATTTATAGGATTCAATATAACGGTACTCTTTTTCTGAATACCTCTGCCAAAGCACTCTTTTGCTCCGTTCGTCTGAAAAACGGCACCCTCAGCCATATTGAATGCAGCGTCTCGGATCATCACCCTGAGCCTGCTTGTATTCTTTCCGTCGATGTTTTTCGGATCGTTTCTCTCACACACCACAACAGGGTACTTCGAGAAAGCAAGAGCAAAGCAGGTGTATATGCACTGATAAGTCATGAAGGGCACAACTATATCGGGGTCGTATTTATACACAAATCTTCTGATATTCTTAATAACATCCGACATGCTGCCAATCTTATCCTCAGAGAAAATCTCTACCGCCTCGTGAAGAGGATAGACACATTCTCTGCTCGCTTTTGTCGCATATATGCCGACCTCGTGTCCGCGCGCCGCAAGCTCGCTTGAAATGACTGATATGACACGCTCAGCTCCTCCGAAGCCCATAGCGGAGGTGATAAACAATATTTTCATATAACGCTCCAATGAAAGTTATTTCTTCAGTAGCTTGTTGTATATTTCGATATATCCCTCAGCCATATTATCCGCAGAGAAGAAGACCGATCTTTCCTTTGCCGCTCTTCCGCAGCTTCCTCTGAGCTCTCTGTCAGAGAGCATTCGGATGACCGCATCGGCGATAGCATCGTCATTACATTCGCACAAAAGACCGTGCTTTTCATGTTCGATCATATCTACCACGCCGCCAACAGGTGTCGCAACGATAGGAAGCCCTGTTGCCATGGTCTCTATGAGGGTTATAGGCATTCCCTCGTAATTAGAGCAAAGCAGGAACATATCGCTTTTGCTCATAACGCTGTATATCTTATCTGTGGTTCCGCAGAAGTTTACATGATCATCAAGAGACAACTCATGACAAAGCTCCCTGCACCTCTGCTCGAGCTCTCCCGCACCGTACAGGTTCAATCTGGCATTTGGGAATCTCTCTGTGACCTTCGCAAAGGCTCTCAATATACCCTCGTGATTTTTTTGATAATTGAAGCGTCCGACATGAAGTAAATTTATCTCTTCTCCAAAAGAATAATCCATTTTAGGAATGCAATTGGAGAGATCAATTCCGTTATAGACCATCCCGATATTCTCTGCGGGAAGTCCGTATTCCTCAATAACCGTCTCCTTTATCACAGGGCTGATCGAAACGGGATACATCCCGAGCCTCTTGTAAAAGAAGGAATTCAGCTTTCTGTCTGTGGAGCCGACCTCCTTTGACGCCATGTTGTGAATAGTATGCACATGATGCTTGACCCCCGAAAGGATCGCCGCGGGCGTCGCATATCTCGCAAGATATCTGTGAGTGTGTATGACATCCGGCTTTATTCTTTTGAACACGGAACGCATTTTGGGGATCATGCTCAGGTCAAAGCCGCTTTTTTTATCAAGATATACTACCTCTATCCCTTTCGCTTCCAATCTATCGGTGATCGGAGTGTGCTTGGTATACATACTGACCACTGTCACGTCATGCCCTCTTGCAGTAAGTGCATAGGTCAGATTTTCAGTCCCTATCTCAGCACCTGCGAGATCAAACTCGGGCATCAGCTGAATTATTTTCATTTTACCACCCCCGATGGAAACGCTCTACAATCTTTCTGTCAGCTTTTGAATTGCCTTTGCGGCAAATGCCCGTTTGGGCTTAAAAAACGATCTTTGGTATTCCTGCCACTTTTTTGAATACTCATCATAGACAGCTTGTCCTGTCAGGTCATACATTACATTAAGCTGTGCTATATGGAGTTTATGATAGAACGGGCTTGTCAGCCTCTTGGATCTATCGTAATAAGACCAGTATCTGCAGTCATACGCAGGCAGGGTCTTGGCGAGTGTGGCAAGAGTAAGCGAATAGATCTCATTTATACTCTCATCTCCCGTGAGCTTTACGTAATCGTAAAGACACCAAAGCGAGAATATCCAACCGTTGAGAACTACCGTGCGGGTGGGGTCTGTGTGCTCGCAAAGATACACTTCATCTCCCTCGTACTGTGTGCATCCGCCCTCGCTTAAAGGGATCAACATAAAATCTATTGCCCGCTTGGCGGCGGTAAGATACTTTTCATCGCCGTTTTGGGTATATACCCTCATAAACAGGCATGCCGCCTCGGACTGTGCCATAGAAGAATACGGATGCTCGGGATAGATGTATGCAAAGGTCTTCCACCCTCCGCGTTCCTCCTGATTATCATAGAGCCACCCTGCACATGCTTCGGCTATTTCAAAGAACTTCTTTTCGTCCTTCTCCAGATAAATATCAAATGCACCGAGACCGTATTGTGCGATCTCTATAGGAAAGCATATCGTCTGACCGTCATCGGTAACGGTACTCGGGATCTCCGGCGAGTCATCCCTTTTATGCACCTTTTCCCTGAGGTCATTATAAAAACCGGCAACCTTCTCCTTGGAATAAAACCTTCCCTCGCCTTGCTCAACGTGGTAAATGCTTTTCCCGAGAACCATGTTTGTCCATTTTTTTACTAAATGGAGATTGAATGACATATTTACCTCTCTGTTACAAAAGATACTCAGCCTATTCGCTCTATCATCGGAGCTATAGCATTCGCGGGCAGATATATCTCTGCTTTTTTCCTGCAAAAAGGCTTCATATCAATTATGATGTTCGGTTCTTGCGCAATTTTGTTCAGCGTGGATATAAGATCATCGTTGTTTTCAAACTCGTATCCGATACCGCTCCTGCCCTCATCCACTATATCCGAAAAGCTCTCCCATCTCGCACTGATCACGGGAACGCCCGCCGCATATGCATCAACTATCGTCCCCGGTACACCCTCGGTATAGAAAAGAGTAGGAAACAAAAGAGCGAAGTAATCCTTAAGCACCGATACGCTCTCATCAAACGGAACACAGCCGAGATAATTTACATATTCGGGAAAGCTCTCCTTGAGCTGCTCGAACCACTCCGTCTGCGAGCTGTCGACGGGACCGTAAATATCAAGAGTATATACCGTCCTTCCGTGCGCTTCGTTAACGGCTCTGACCGCCGCTGCAGCCTCTTCCATTCCCTTTTCCTTCATAACTCTGGAAAAGGTACACAGCCTGTAGGGCTCTGTATACTCCGATGCCATCTCCTCGGCCGGGATGATACTCAGATCCTTGAAGTTTGCGATCACCGAAATGTTCTCGAACCCTCTGGCTTCAAGCGCATTCTTCATCGTAGTAGTTTCAACGAATATGCAGTCAAAGCATTTGAGCTTGCTCTCGAGGGAAGGCTTGTCCGAAATGAACTTGGCGAGCCATCCGCCTATGACCGAATAATATATCTTCTTTTTGAATATTTTTTTCAGAAGTACAAACAGCGGTGAAAATATCTTTATTCCGTTGTGAGCGGGAAACATCATGCACGCATCACAGGTCATAAACAGCCCTACAGTCCCGAAAAGCACAGGCAGGGCGCGCTTTTTGATGTTATATGTATCTACAGTTTTGATATTCTCTTTACCGTAGTGTCCGCACATAGCCGAATAGACGGTTTTCGTCTTTACGGTCTGGCCGTCAAGAAAGGTCTTTTTCCCGCCGAAATGTCCGCAAATACCGATCTTCATATGATCTCTCCGAATTATCTTACTTCAGAACTGCGATCACAGTTCTGAACATGGTTTTTATATCAGAAAAGAAGTTGAAGCGCTCTATTGCCTCAAGGTTGTATTTCATCTTTTCGGGAAGAATGTCATTTACGTATGTATCGTCAGCATTCTCTGCGTTCTCGAGAAGCTTCTCCTCATCCTTGTAGCATATCGACGCCTCGCTCGTTACACCCGCGGGAAGGAGCAGCGTTGCCTTCATCTCGTCGGTATAGCGGTCTACGTATTTGACTACCTCGGGGCGTGTCCCGACAAGTGTCATGTCTCCAAGAAAGATATTGAACAGCTGCGGAAGCTCATCGATTCTTGTTTTTCTGATAAGCGAACCGACCTTTGTTACTCTCGAGTCATTTTTTGTAGTTACGAGAGAGCCCATCTTGTCGGCATTATTTACCATAGTACGGAACTTGAATATGCGGAAGCGTCTGCCGTACTGCGTTACTCTTTCCTGTCTGAAAAATACAGGTCCGGGAGAATCGAGCTTGATCACAACAGCAAGTATCAACAGCACAGGCCAGATCAGAAGCAGCAGGACGAGCGACACAAGAATATCAAACGTCCTCTTGAAAAACAAGCTTGCTTTCTTTTTTGAAAGTATATCGTAATACTTCTTCACCGCATCGTTCTGAAGCTCTGCGGGAAGATCGGTAAATTTCTTCAGCATTATACAAGGTCCTTCCGAAAACAGATTTTATCCTTTGTTTGCTCTGCGATATCATATCCGAGCTTCTTATAAAAAGCAAGACCGCGGGGATTCGAGGTTTCACAGGTAAGATAGCAGACCTTATGACCGTGCTCGAGCAGAACCTCGTTATACCTGTTTACCATTTCGACCGCTGCTCCCGTGCCGCGCATTTCCTTTGTGACACAGATAGAGAGAAGATCCCCCTCTCCCGTTTTGTCGATCGGGGAAGCCGTCTGCTCCTCGGCGGGAGCTTTTTTCCTGCTCAGGGTCTTTTTTACCTTGCCCCATGCAAGCTTATCAAAGCGCAGAAGCAGCCCGAGCACCTTCATCCCCATGGCAAGCCTGTTATTCTTCATAAAGTTGGATATGGCATTAGTCTTGCCAAGCACGTACCCCATAACGAAGCCGACCATCTTCCCCTCATCGTTTTCGCAAACAAGGAAAAGATGCGGAGCCTCCTTGTAAAACTCAAGATAGTACTTTGTCAGCAGTTTTTTTCCGAGTCGGGTGCTGAAGCTGTCGGGAAAGCATTCGGCGTGCACGTCGCATACCGTACCAAGATCCTGCTCCTGAGCCGCTCTTATAGTATAACCCATAATTGTTTCCTCTGATCAAATCAAATTCGGAGCATCTCTCCGTTGTTATTCTGCTAAAAGGCTGACGAGATTATCCGTAATATACTTCACATCCTCATCCGAGAGCAGTGTATGCAGAGGCAGCGTGACCTCTCTCTCGTAATGCGAGTATGCTCTCGGGTAGTCCTTTATATCGAATCCAAGATTTTTATACGCGCTGAGAAGCGGCAGGGGCTTATAATGGACGTTGGAGGTTATTCCCCTCTGAGCGAGAGAAACGATAAGTGCATTCCTCTTCTCGGTATCAAACCCGGGTATCTCCATTATATAAAGATGTCCGCTCGAACAGGAGGAGCCTTCGTAATGAGGCAGCACCTTAACTCCCAAAGGAAGCAATGCACTGTTGTACATTTCAATTATTTCTTTTCTTCTCGCAAGAAGCCCATCGTATCTGTCAAGCTGAACAAGTCCTATAGCAGCCGCATAGTCTGTCATATTGCACTTGTATGCGGGATAAACGATATCATACTCCCACGCACCAATCTGGGTCTTGGCAAGCGCATCCTTTGTCTGACCGTGAAGCGATGCAAGCATATATTGCTTGTAGAGCCATTCGTTGTCAATTCCGTCGATATCTCTCCAGCATACAGCACCGCCCTCACCTGTGGTAAAGTTTTTTACCGCGTGGAAGGAGAAGGAGGTAAAGTCAGCGACCTCCCCGCTCATTTTTCCGTCCTTTTTCGCACCAAAGCCGTGAGCGCTGTCGGATATAACAGCGATCCTGCCGAGCGCCTTCTGTATCGGATTATCGGAAGGAGCAAACACTCCCTTCTTCGCCTCTGCCACAGAGAAGATCTTATCGTAATCGCACATGCATCCACCGATATCGACGCACATGACCGCCTTTGTTTTTTCGTTTACAGCCTCTGCCATAAGGTCATAGTCCATTTCGAGGCTGTCGGTCTGGCAATCCACTATACGCAGTGTAGCGCCGACATGGCATACAACAGAAGCGGTCGCGGTATATGTATAAGCGGGAACGATGACCTCGTCTCCCGCGCCTACTCCGAGAATTCTCAGCGTAAGCTCCATTGCCGCAGTAGCGGAATTGAGGCAGACGGCTCTTGAAGTATGTACGTAGTGCGCTATTCTCTCTTCAAGAAGCTTTGTTCTCTTGCCTGTGGTTATCCAGCCGCTTCTGAGGGCAGCACAAACCTCTTCTATCTCCGCCTCGGTAATATCGGGGGGAGAAAACGGAATGTTTCTGATAGCTAATTCGCTCATGATAATACCTCTCAATCAAGTTGTTTGCTGATGTGATCTTTGTTTTGCGCAGCAGAGCGTGCTGCTTGTGTCTTATTCCTTTCCCTTTTTGGGAGCAAGTATAGTAGAAGGAACGTATGTATCAACGATATCGAGAACAAGTTCTCTTATGTTGTCGCAGTTATCGTAGCACGCATACTTAAGTTTTTCGAGCTTTGTGTAGAAGGTGGTATCCTCGATCTCTATCGGCTTTCCGATGTAGATAAGCTCGTTGTCCGTCTTTGAAAGTCCTTCCTCACCCATCAAAAGCTCCTCATAAAGCTTCTCGCCGGGACGAAGACCCGTGTATTCGATCTTGATATCGACATCGGGCTCGTAGCCCGAAAGTCTGATAAGGTTTCTGGCAAGGTCATCGATCTTGACGGGAGCTCCCATATCGAGAACGAAGATCTCGCCTCCCTTGGCATAATACCCTGCCTGAAGTACAAGGGAAACAGCCTCGGGAATAGTCATAAAGTATCTGATTATGTCGGGATGAGTAACGGTAACAGGACCCCCCTCCTCGATCTGTCTCTTGAACAGGGGAATAACAGAGCCGTTCGAGCCGAGAACATTACCGAATCTTACGGCAACAAAATCCGTCTCGCTCGTTTTGTCAAAGGTCTGCACGATCATTTCACAAAGTCGCTTGGATGCGCCCATGATATTCGTAGGATTGACCGCTTTATCGGTGGAAATAAGGACAAACTTCTCCGCCTGATACTTTATAGCGCAGCTCGCAGTCTTGAAGGTTCCGAAAACATTGTTCTTTATAGCCTCATTGGGACTATTTTCCATAAGAGGAACGTGCTTATGAGCGGCTGCATGGTAAACTATCTGAGGACGGTATTCCTTGAAGACGGAATCCATCCTTCTCGTGTCACGCACAGATGCAATAATCACGTGAAGATCAAGCTCGGGGTACTTTCTGACAAGCTCCTGCTGAATATCGTATGCATTATTCTCATATATATCAAGTATGATAAGTCGCTTGGGATTATGAGAGGCGATCTGCCTGCAAAGCTCGCTTCCGATAGATCCGCCGCCACCGGTGACCATTATTACCTTTCCCGAAAGCTCATCAAGTATTTCATCGAGGTTGACCTTGATAAGATCGCGTCCGAGCAGATCCTCTACCTTAACATCTCGAATAGCACCGGTCACTATCTGACCTGTCACCATTTTCTCTATACTGGGAAGGATCTTCAAAGTGCAATTAACACTCTTGCAGACATTGAGGATATTACGCTTCTCCTCTGCCGAAATATTCGTGATGGCAAAGATTATCTGCTCGATCTCGAATTTCTGTGCAGCCTGGAGAATAGCCGTTCTGTCCCCCACAACGGGAACACCGTCGATATGACAACCCGTTTTCTCGGGATCATCATCTATTATGCATACGGGATTTATAAAAATATCGGGATTGTTGAGATACTCCCCGATAACGGTTCTGCCCGCATTACCCGCACCGATGATCATGGTGTTTATCATATTACCTCTGTGAGACTTTACCCTGACAGAGGAACGGACGAATCTCATTATACGCAGAGATCCGCGGGAAAGAAGAACAAACATAAACTGTGTCATAAAAGACATACAGTAAACAGACCACGGAAATCTGCCGTAAAGCCCCCAGGTAAGAGCAAGCCCGACTACGTTTGAAACGATAACGGCAATGCAAACCTTACCGATCTCGTTCAATCCGAAATAATTCCACAGCATGTTATAAAGCTGGCAAAGCCAATAGACCGCAACCGAAATACAAGCAACAGTCAGACACGCCTGCGGAAGCACCTCAACATACTGGGGCTCGATCGATGAATATCTGAAATCGAACCTGGCAAGCAGGGCAAGAAAAAACGATCCCGCTGCAACCAGAAGATCAAGTAAAACAAATATCAAAGCGTAAAAAACCTTTTTTGATGTTATCTTTTTCAACATATATTCCTCCAAAGATAAGAAGCCGCAAGCTGCAGCATTGATAAAAATGCAAATGTTATCTCTTATAATTAATTCAAACATATATATAATAGCATAATAAGAAGTAAATTTCAATATATCAAGGCAAATAAAAGTTTGTGCACAAGTGACAAATATTAACAGAGAAATAATAAGCAGCCGGCAAAAGAGAGAGGCGAAGAAGCAAAAAAAATGCAAGATTCGAATTCCATTTCAAGAAACTCGCACCGTGTCTGTTCCGTTTGTGGTATTTTGTATCGAATGTTTTGCAAAAACAGTTCCACATCCGGCTTGTGCAAAAACTCGTGACAGAATGACAACACCGTATTTTAAGAATACGCCTCACCCTGCAAGCACCAAAATGATTGCCGCAAAAGCGTAGCAACTCAGAGGAAACGCTATCCGCACTGCATCTCCATCTGCACATAACTGCAGCAGGGGCTCATTTTTTTCTGCTGATCAGCTTCAGTTCCAAAGCACGACCTTTTCGATCCCTATTTTTTGCTCAGATGCATGCGTAAAGTGTGCATCTGAGCAAAAAAATAAGCACGGCGACGTTAATCAATCACCGTGCTTATCTGGTCTGAGTGACAAGACTTGAACTTGCGGCCTCTACCACCCCAAGGTAGCGCGCTACCAGCTGCGCCACACCCAGATTGCTCTCCTGAGCACTCGGACATTATAGCACAAGCTCTTTGGGTTGTCAAGTACTTTTTTCGATTTTTTGAAACTTTTTTCTTGACCGCTTTTCCTCGCTCGGAGCAGTACAGAAATATCTCCGATAATAAAAAAATATTTGTGAAAAACTTGTCAATTACCGTTTTTTTTGCTCAAAATCTATTGAAATATTATTAGATTTGATGTATAATCGGATTGTGTGTAAATACACAATAAATTTTAGATTCCGTTAAGGAGGAAAACGATCAATCATGAAAAAGAAAAAGACCACTGTAGCGTTTAACGGAACGCCCGAACAGGAGGCTGCTCTCGACCTTTACATCGCTGAGCACAAGGACGAGAAGGGCGCACTCATGCCCGTTCTTCAGAAGGCACAGGAGATCTACGGTTATCTTCCTATCGAGGTTCAGCGTCACATTGCACTTGCTATGGACGTTCCGCTCGAAGAGGTATACGGTGTTTCCACCTTCTACTCTCAGTTCTCTCTCAACCCCAAGGGCAAGGTCGCTATCGCAGTTTGTCTCGGTACCGCTTGCTACGTTAAGGGCTCGGGAGATATTCTCGACAGGATCACTCAGGAGATAGGCGTTGCTGCCGGAGAGACCTCTGCTGACGGCTACTACTCTGTAGATGCTACCAGATGCATCGGCGCATGCGGACTTGCTCCCGTTCTCACCATTAATGACGAGGTATACGGTAGACTCGTTCCCAATGATATGCCGGGCATTCTTGCAAAATACAAGGCATAATTCAAATCTGCAATAATCTATTCTTTTAGCTTTAAGGAAGTTTACAAATGAAGATATCCACATTGACTGAGCTGCTCGACGCAAAGATCGTCTGCGGAGAGGAAAGCATCGGAAAGCACGTATATTCCGCATGCGGAAGCGACATGATGAGTGACGTACTCGCTTACGTAAAGGATCAGGCGGTCCTTTTAACGGGTCTCGTTAACACTCAGGTCGTGCGTACCGCTATGATGATGGACATGGTATGCGTCGTTTTCGTAAGAAACAAGATGCCAACCGATGAGATGATCGAGCTTGCACGCGACCACGGACTTGTTCTCATAACTACAGAAAAGAGAATGTACGACGCTTGCGGTATTCTCTATACCGCAGGTCTGACAGGAAACGGAGACAGATCATGAGTGAACAGCTGCATTTCCACTTTGACGTGGACGGCAACGACTTCACAAGTGCAGGGCACGCCTCTGTCAGCGTGAAGAAAAATCTGCGCCGTCTCGGCCTTGATCCCGAGACGATAAGGAAGGTTTCCATCGCCATGTACGAGGGAGAGATCAATATGGTCATCCATGCGGGCGGCGGTGTAGCCGATGTGTACGTAGACGAGGAAAAGGTCACTATCGTGCTCGAGGACAACGGCCCCGGAATCGAAAACATCGAGCTTGCTATGAAGGACGGTTATTCTACCGCACCCGACAATATCCGCTCTCTTGGTTTCGGTGCGGGAATGGGACTGCCGAACATGAAGCGTTACTCCGATACTCTCGAGCTTGAATCCGAGCTCGGACACGGTACCAAGGTAACGATGACTGTCAACATCTGAGCACACTTCTCACTTTATTCTTAAGGAAGGTGGACAAGAATGGAAAAATATATGCATTCCGTTTCACTCGACGTGAATAAATGTACAGGGTGTACCACGTGCCTCCGCCACTGTCCTACCGAGGCTATACGTATAAAGGACGGCAGAGCTGTGATCGACGGCGAGAGATGTATCGACTGCGGCGTATGCATCCGCATCTGCCCGCACAAGGCAAAAAAAGCTACCTGCGGCGCTCTTGAGGATATAGCACAGTTCAAATACAAGATAGCTCTCCCCGCCCCGACGCTCTACGGGCAGTTTGAATCTCTCGAGGATGCAGATTACGTCATCCAAGGGATATACGACCTCGGATTTGATTACGTCTACGAGGTCGCGGCTGCGGCTGAGCTCGTATCCGCTTACACCCGCACGTATATGAACACCCCCGGCATAAACAAGCCCGTTATCAGCTCTGCGTGTCCTGTAGTT
>JAZMZS010000098.1:0-7096 GCA_045586105.1 Eubacteriales bacterium
CGCCTCCCCCGTCTCTCCCGCCTCTCCAAAGTATTTGTTGACACGGCGGTGCGGGCGTGTTATAATATTATGTAAAAATTTTCATTAGTCAGGAGACAGGATCATGATCACCAAAATGAGAGGAACGATGGACATACTCCCCGAGGAGATACCCGCGTTCCGTTATATAGAGGAGACCGCGCGCAGGGTGGCGGCGAGATACGGCTTTAGTGAGATACGCACGCCTACCTTTGAGGCTACCGAGCTTTTCAGGCGCGGTGTCGGCGAGACGAGCGACGTCGTACAGAAGGAGATGTACACCTTCTCCGACCTTGACGGACGCTCTCTTACCCTCCGTCCCGAGGGAACGGCAGGCGTAGCAAGAGCCGTGATCGAGCACGGAAAGTGCTCTGACGCGATGCCTCTCAAGCTTTTCTATCTTATCAACTGCTTCAGATACGAGGCACCGCAGGCGGGACGAAGCCGCGAGTTTTTCCAGTTCGGAACCGAAATGTTCGGAGCACCCTCTCCGGCGGCTGATGCTACAATAATTGCACTTGCACACGATACGCTCACAGAGCTTGGGCTCAAGGGTATCAAGCTCCATATCAATTCTATCGGCTGTCCCGAGTGCAGAGCGAAGTACCGCGAGGCGCTCATCTCGCACCTTGAAGCGAAAAAGGACGGACTCTGCGACACCTGCAAGGGCAGACTTTACACCAATCCCATGCGCGTGCTTGACTGCAAGAGCCCGATATGCAAGGAGCTGTCCGCCGACGCTCCGAGAATTCTCGACTATATCTGCGACGATTGCCGCGCCCACTTCGAATCACTCAAAAAGATGCTCGACAGCATGGGCATCAGCTACGAGATAGATACCGACATCGTGCGCGGACTTGATTATTATACGAAGACCGTGTTTGAGTTTATCTGCGACGGCATCGGAGCACAGTCCACCGTCTGCGGAGGCGGCAGATACGACGGACTTATCAAGCAGCTCGGAGGCCCCGCGCTTTGCGGAATAGGCTTCGGAATGGGCATCACCCGTCTTATCCTCGCTATGCAGGCACAGGGCATCGAGGTGCCCGCGCCCGATAAGATGAAGCTTTATATCGCCTCTCTCGGAGAGGGAGCGCAGACCGCCGCCGTCGGCATCGTCAAGCGCCTCAGAGATAAGGGCATCTACGCCGAATGCGACCTTGTCGGCAGAAGCCTCAAGGCACAGATGAAGTACGCCGACAAGACGGGCGCCGAATATACGCTTATCGTGGGCGACTCGGAGATAGAATCGGGCAGAGCGGTGCTTAAGCATATGACCGACTCTACCCAGACCGAAATATCTCTCGATGAGATCGAGACTGCGCTCGGCATCTGAGAGCAGGACGGAATATTTCAGCTTCATTTTCAGAGCCGCGTTTCCCCGCGGCTCTGTTTTTAAAAGCATAACGAAAATACCGTATGGAGGACGAATATGAAAAAAAGCGTAAGATTACTGACGCTCATTCTCTCATTTTTGCTTTGCCTCGGGATGATACCCGCATCGGCAGAAGAAGCAGCAGCCGCGTCCGCAGCGAGCGCGAATGATCTGTCAGCTCCCGCCGTATACGTCAAGGACGGCGGCATGGGAGACGGCTCGAGCCCCGACAGAGCGTTTTCCAATTTCAAGGATGCCTTTTCCGCTCTCAGCGAGACGGGAGGGTATGTTGTAGTGTGCGGTCAGCACAAGATGACTACCTCTGAGTTTTCAAACTACAAGACGCCCGCGACCGAGCACACCGTCACCGTTACCTCGCGCTTCGGCGGAGTGGATTACAGAGAGACGGGGGCGGAGATCGTGCTGGGAATAGCCAGCTTCTTCCACTCGGGAAGCGTCAAGTATGAGTACGTGAACATCGAGTTTACCAAGGGTGTCAATATCTATATGCAGTATAACGACCTGCATATAGGCGACGAGGTAAATACCTACCGCGCTTCTTCGACAGGAACATACAGATACCCCATCATCTTCGGAGGCAAGGTGCCTGCTGCATCCGACAGCTTCGCTTCTGTGTCGAACAGCCGCGATACCGTCATGCGCATCGACTCGGGCACGTGGGATACGGTCATCTGCGGAAACAACCGCTCCTCCTCCTCGCGGGCGCTCGGCAATAACTCCGGCAGAAGCGCGCTCATCATCAACGGCGGTCACTTTACAAGGACGCAGGATAATTCTTACCCCGTATCTGCCGGCGGAATGAACTACTTTTCGGGTGACGTTTATATGGAGATAAACGGCGGTGTTTTTGATAATTCGGTGTACGCGGTATTCCGCACGGGAACTCTCCCGACAGACACCTCACTTATCGCTCCGAAGACCAACACGGGCGACGTGCTCGTCCGTATCACGGGCGGAACCTTCAATAACACGGTCGGTCTTACACGCGCCTACGACGGAAGTGCGGGTAACGATGCGTATATCAAGAACCACGTAGTAAACGGCGACGCCACCTTCGTTATCACGGGCGGAACGTTTACTAAGGAATTCATTACCTATTGCGCGTGCGGAGATCTGCTTCTCAAGTACGATCCGAGCGCGGTTCAGTCTGATTTCCTTGATTATTGCATCAACTTTCCGATAAAGCAGAAGATAGACCGTGATGATGCTCCCGATACCGAGAGCGAGTATGTCAGAGCACAGATAGACCAGCAGATAGACAAGCTCGCTCACGGCGCCGATCCCTACGTTGTCAAGGACCCAAACGACGACTGCTATTATTACGTCTACTCCTCGGGCGGGGTCAAGATAACCAAATCGGGAAACCTCGGCTTTTTCAGACAGGGAACCACCGCTGTCAGCTCAACGACAGGCGTTAACAGCTTTTCCAAGATATACAACGGCGTAAAGATCGTCAATTCAACTCAATATTCGGGAGATCAGCCGTGCACGCAGTACTGGGCACCCGAGATACACTATATTCCAAAGGAAGTTGCGGGCGACGATTACGGCTGGTACTGCTACGTAGCAGCCTCCGACAGCACAAACACCGACGCCGCACACAGAATGTACGTCTACAAATGCCCCGACCCCGATGATCCGATGTGTCAGGATTGGACGCTTATGGGCAAGATAACCGACTCCTCGAATTACTGGGCTATAGACGGCACGGTGATCGTATGGAAGGGCGAGATGTACTTTGCGTGGTCGGGCAGAGAAAGCACGGATCTGTCGGCAAATTCGCAGAATATATGCATTGCCAAGATGAAAAACCCCTGGACGCTCTCCGAGAAGCGAACTATCCTTTCCACTCCCTCCTGCTCGTGGGAAAGGTACCAGACCTCCCCCGCGGTAAACGAGGGACCGCAGGCGTTCGAATATGACGGCAGGCTCTATCTTACCTATTCGGCAAACGGAAGCTGGGCGAAAAACTACTGCGTGGGAATACTCTCCTACAACGGCACGGGCTCTCTTTCAGATGCTGCAAACTGGACCAAGCGCACCTCGGGTCCCTTCTTCTCGAGAAATACGGGCGTGTCCGCCTCTCCCTACGGAACGGGACACGGTGCTGTGGTCGAGGCGCTTGACGGAAAGCTCTGGCTCGTCTTCCATGCAAATCCGACCACCGAGACGAGCACGGAGGCATCCTGGTGGGCAAGGCGGATGATATACGCACAGCCTATCACGGTCATGGGATCGGGAGGAATAACCGCCAACTATGCGCAGAGCACGACGGCGGTCAATACGATCACCGCCCACAACGGCGAGAGGTGCACCGAGCATTTCTTTGCAGGGCTCGATTACCCGACAGAGGCATGCCTCTATTGCGGAGAAGAGAGAAGCATACACATCACGGGAGACGTCAATGCCAACCGATACGTCACAAATGCGGATCTCACACTGCTTGTAAGAACGCTCTCGGGCTGGGGATCTCCCGCAGTCTTCTGCGACCTTGACAAAAACGGAAAATACAACAACCGCGATGCGATCGCACTGATAAAGATCCTTGCGGAGTAAAATGAATAAGAATGAATAAGAAAGAGGCGGAGAAAAACTTTTGCAAAAAGTTTTTCCCCGCCTCTTTCTTGCCGCATAGGAAATTACGTAAATATTGTATACTCAGAATGCCCCTTCGCCCTGTCATCCTCGAGCCTCGCTTGCATATTTTCCGTCACCGCTCAGACATGCCTCCGCGAGCCTGCTCGCTGAGGAATAGTCAGCCGAGAACCTGCAAGCCCGCAAGCGAGCTTACAGAACCTCGGGCGCTTACGTCAGCTCGAGCGCGGCGGCTATGCAGGGGACTATAACCTGCTTAAAAACAGCAGCTTCACAGTAGATACCGACGGCTGGACTATCGGAAGCGGTTGCGGAGAATTATGTGCAGGTGTCGGATTTGACAGTAATACCTCTTCCCGCATAAGAGGCGACCTTAACGCCGAAAAGCGCGTGTATCAGGATATCCCCGTAAAAGCCTACGCCGACGTGCGCGAGAGCTTCCGCTTCTCGGGCTGGGCAAGAGCCAACGGCATTCCGTCGGGAGATCGCGAGGGCATCGGAGAGACCTCCTTCCGCCTCTATGCAGAGATCCACTACCTTGACGGAAGCGCGGATGAGGCAGAGTACGCAGACTTCTCTCCCTCAGTAGGAGATTGGCAGTACGCTTCTCTTGAGATAGCGAAAGCACAGCGCAAGACCGCAGACTTCATCCGCGTCGGATGCGAGTACAGTCATAACCTCGGCAACGCATCTTTCGACGGATTTACGCTTACCCGCACCTCTATCGAATCCGGGCTTACCGCTGACGATTTTGCGGGGTACGGCGAGGACGAAGAGACAGACGGCAATACCGAGAATACCGACGATGCAGAACTCCTCTCCGAGGATATAGCCGAGGATACATCGCCCGAGTTTGAGGAGCTTACCGATGCCTACGCCAACGGCGAAACCGTAGCCCGCTATACCTACGACGCATGGGGTGTTTGCACCATCGCCTCCGACACATCCGAGCGCAATAATTCAATCGTCAACCCCTTCCGCTACCGCAGCTATTACTACGATGCGGAGATTGGACTCTATTACCTCCAGTCCCGTTATTACAATCCTACAATCGGCAGGTTTGTAAATGGTGATGCAGCGGAAATGGTTGCATTGACAATTGTATCAAATTGCGTAGGTATAAAACATATGATGAGTTTGTTGAATTGCCGGAAGGACAACACAAGGGAGCTGTTATATACGGAAAAAACAGCAATATCATTTTGGAGTGGTCATTGACCGAATAACTGAATAGCAAGGTTGAACAGCAGCACGGCTAATATACAATATCCCCCTGCATCATGCTTGATGCAGGGGGATATTCATGTATGAAGGCAGATCACCGGCGTTTACTTTACTGCGCCCTCGATCTTATTAAGACCCTCGCGGAATACATCCCAGCTGTCAGCGTAGCGGAGTATCTCCATTCTGAAGGCACAAGGCCACATTACGAGCCACTGAGAGGGATTGAAGGGAGCAAGTCCCGGACGTCCCCATCTCGTATGGAAGATAGCCTCGTCCTGAGAGCCTGCGGGTCTTACTCTGCCGCTGATGCAGAGAGTACCGTCGGAGATCAGCTGGCTTGCACCGTAGAAGAACGCAAGCGCACGCTCCTTCCACTGAACGCAGCCCGTGATCTCGTAGAGGCGGAGGAAGGACAGAACGTCATGAAGCGCGTACTGGTCTATCGCGTTGTGTGCGGTAGAAACGGCAGTTGCGCCCATCGTGTCATATCCGATCTCGCCAAGAGAGGTCTCGGCGGGATACTTTACCGTGTAGTGCATCATCCAGGTCGACAGATACCACGCGATATCCTCGGCACATCCTACGTACTTCTCGTCCTTAGTTACATCATAGAGAGCAATAGCGGCGGAGAGAAGAGGAGAGGAGGATTCCTTGTCTATGCAGTAGGTGTCAAGCGCTCCTGCGGTAGTGAAGCCGTAGTCGGCGAGCTCCTTGTAGTAGCAGTCAAACGCACGAACGGCGGAGTCAAGGTAAGCGCGGTCGCCCGTACGCTTGTATGCTTCGAGCATGGCGGGAATAAGGAAGCAACCGATGGTGCCGTCCTGCTGCTTGACTGTTCCGTCTCTGTTCCAGCTCTTTGCATACTCGCCCGTCTCCTTCTGAGCGGAGAGTGCAAAACGGCAAACATCAAAGGCGTACTCGAGGTATTCGGGCTTGTCTTTGCCTATCTTCTTCATAAGGTCATACGCCTCAAACATCTGAGCCGCTCCCTGACCGAGGTTGCAGGCGTCAAAGGGAATATCTCGTGTCTGGTCGACGGGAGCGCCGTCGAACTTTATGTAACGAAGACCCATTTCGGTGCCCTCGAATTTTGAGAACTTGCACCAGGCGTCAAGACACTTCTCAGCTTTGTCGAGCGAATCAAGATCTCCCGTGCGCAGGTAATTCTCGAGCAGGGCGTTCGATGCAGAAGCGCTCTGTCCGACCCAGCCTATCTCGTACTTTATAGCGTCGCACTTAGCGAAGAAGCTCTGGTCCTTGTACCACTGCAAACCGCGGTTGAACGCAACGAAGCCGTCCTTCTCAACCGTCCACAGCGACTTCATGAATGCGATCGACAGCTTCCACATCTGCTCGGGAGTGAACTCACAGTTCATCTCGTGACCGTAGTAACGCCATGCAAAGTCAAGAAGATCTCTGCACTGATGGCGCTGCCGCAGCACGGGGAACACCATGATTATAGCCTTGAACTCGCTTCTCGGCTCCATATCTCCCATGTAGTTGTGGGTGTGCCACACGTGGCGGTAGAGCACCTTCGGTCCTTCCTGCTCGGGCCAGATAAGCGCATGGCGCTCGCAGTCCTCTCCCTCGGGCTTGTAGAGTGAGCAGGAGGTCTCGTCATCAGCCTCCGCCATAAGAGCGGCTGCGTAAGCCTTGCCCTCCGTATAAGTGCATGAGGGGATAGTGGTTCTGTGATAAGCGTATTTCCAGGGCATTCCGTCAATGCTGTCGCCGACGTACTCAACGCTGTCTCCCCAGCCGTTGCCGTTGTAGTTAAGGGCGGGGATCATAGTGTATTCGGGGTGGAAGCAGGTGTCGAATTCCATCCTCATCTCGCGTACGGGCTTGTCTGTGGTTCTTGTC
>JAZMZS010000099.1:0-16986 GCA_045586105.1 Eubacteriales bacterium
TTACCTATTACCTCTTACTTCTTACTTCACCCTTCCCCCACCGGGGAAGACTTCCGCTACGCTTCGTTTCGTTAGTTTGTGCGTAATTTATAAAAATGATATTACTATTTAATCCAAAGAATGTATCTTTGTTTCACGTGAAACAGTTATACTTCTATACTCTTCCCCACTATCTTTTTGAGAAGCTCGTCAAGGTCTGCGTTATCCTCGAAGTATATCTTCACGTGCTTGTCCTTGCCGGAAGCCTTGATCTTTACCCTTCTTCCGAGCTCTGACATGCTCTTTTCTTCAAGAGCCTTGACGTAATCAATAAGATCCGCACCCTTTTTCTTTATCTTTTCCTCGTCTTCATCCTTGGAATTCAGCTTTTTAACCGCATTTTCCACCGCTCTGACCGATAGTCCGTCACTTTCTATCTTTCGTGCAAGGAAGATAACATCGGCTTCATCCTTCAGTCCGAGAAGCGCTCTTGCGTGGCCTGCCGACAGCTTTGCATCACGAAGTAAAGCAAGAACCTCGTCCGGAAGATCGAGCAGGCGCATCATATTTGCTATTGCGCTGCGGCTTTTACCGATCTTTTCCGAAAGCTTTTCCTGAGTGAGACCGTAATTTTCGGCAAGCTCCTTGTACGCCATCGCTTCCTCGAGCGGATTTAAGTTTTCTCTCTGAACGTTCTCGATAAGCGCCATCTGTGCGGTCGTTTCATCGTCCGCTTCCGTTATAAGCACGGGAACCTCGCTCAGCCCCGCCATTTTAGCGGCTCTGAAACGTCGCTCACCTGCGATTATCTGATAATAACCCGAGCCGGATGCTCTTACGAGTATCGGCTGCAAAATGCCGTGAGCCTTGATCGAATCGGCAAGCTGTGCAAGGGATTCGGATTCAAAGCTCTTTCTCGGCTGTTCGGTTCTTGCTTCGAGCTCTGCGATCCTGACGGTAGTGACCGTGTTTTGCGATTCTACCGAATTGTCAAGAAATAATGTATCGAGCCCCGAGCCAAGCCCGGACGGTTTTTTCTTTGCCATTTTGGTGTCTTTCCTTCCTATTATTATATGTATAGCTTAAACGAGTGAAAGCGCTGCTATCCCTTCTCCCTCAAGATAAGTGACACCCCAAAACTTGTTTTGGTTGGTGGAACTTATACATGCGTAGTCGTAATGACAGCGTGTGTTCTGTTTCACGTGAAACAACACTATATTCTCGTTATAAGCTCCTTTGCGGCATCCATATATTCGGCAGCGCCCTTACAAAATCTATCGTGATAATAAACGGGCATTCCAAAGCTCGGCGCTTCGGAAAGCTTCACGTTTCTCGATATCGTGGTCGAGAAAAGCTTGTCCTTGTAGTATTTTTTCAGCTCGTGAACTACCTGTGATGTCAGTATCAGTCTTCCGTTGTACATAGTGAGAAGTATGCCGCTTATCTCGAGGCTCTTGTTGTAAAGCTTCTTGATCTTGCTGATAGTGATCATCAGCTGGCTCAGTCCCTCGAGCGCATAATATTCGCACTGCATAGGGATTATTATTCCCACGGCGCTTGAGAGCGCATTTATCGTCAGCATTCCGAGTGAGGGCGGACAGTCGATGAAAATGTAGTCATACTCCTCTTCTATCTCACAAAGCGCATCCCTTAGACGGTATTCTCTGTTGTCCATTGAAAATAGATCGAATTCCGCTCCTGCAAGCGCTATCGTGGAAGGAATTACGCTGAGATTTTCGAATTTTGTTTTAACTACCGCTTCCTTTGCACTGCACTTCCCTATCAGAACGTCATATGTCGAATATTTGAGTGATTTTTTTGAAATTCCAAATCCGCTCGTTGTATTTCCCTGCGGATCGAGATCTACCATAAGCACCTTCTTTTTGAGAATGCCGACGCTTGCGGCAAGATTAACGGCGCTTGTGGTTTTTCCTACACCGCCCTTTTGATTGGCAAATGCGATTATTCTTGCCATAAAATCTCCTTTACTCTGATGACATGTTTCGGCAGGATACTTTTTCAGCATATATTATACTACTATAGCAGGATATTGTCAACGGAAATACTGTTAATTTTTCATATATGAAATATATCTTTCATATTTATATAATAAAGAGGTCTTCCCTCCCGACTGTCATCCTCGTCCTCGCTTGCATAAATTGCGCAATACGTCAGATCGATCGCGAGTCGTCGGCGATCACGTATGAAAATACGCTCACGCCTCCTTCCGCTCCGATCTTAGTCTTGCATCAATTTCTGCGTCGCGTGGTGGTTCGCAGCGAAGGAGCTGAGGGCGAGTAGTTTGAAACGTTACTCTTTCTTCCCGCTCAGATTCTTGACTACACTTCGTTTTGTTCAAGAATGACAGCGGGGCTGTGACTTTGAATGAAATGACTATGCGCTCAGCATAGTTCCGAAGGCACTTTTTTATTCTACTCCGTAGACCTTGAGAGCGTTTGATGAAAGTATCAGTTCCATTTCGCTGTCGGTGAGCCCGAGTGAGAAAAATGTATCGAGCTCGCTCTTCGGCGACCACATCGGATAGTCCGTTCCGAAGAGAACGCGCTCCGCTCCCCACAGGCGTATCAGCTCCTTGCCCTTTTCGGGTCCTATGAAGGGAAATGAGGATGAGCAGTCGACGTAGAGGTTCTTGTGCTCTATGAGCCTTTCTGCGGCATCGTCCCAGATAGAATAGCCGCCGAGATGGGCGCCTATTATCCTCAGACCCGAATATATGTCGAGTATGGGGCAGAGCCTGTTCGGATTTGAGTTATCATACCTGCTGTCGCCCGTATGCATAAGTATCGGTGTGTCATCGGCCTCGCACAGCTCGTAGATCTTGAGGCATCTGTAGTCATCCACCTTGAAGCTCTGTATGTCGGGGTGCAGCTTTACTCCGTGAAGCCCGAGCTCCTTGAGATGTCGGTAGTCGGATACGAGATCCGGGCTGTCGGGGTAGAGCGTTCCGAGCCCTATGAAGCGCCCGTCCGATCTCTCCACCTCTTCTGCGATAAACTCGTTTATGCTTCTTACCTGCTTAGCGGTGGTAGCGACTGATTGAACGACAAAGCGGTCGACCCCGTACTCGGCGCTTTTTTCGATAAGCTCCCGTCCCATGCCGTGCTCGCTCGAATGGACACCGTAGAAATTGTCCGTTCCGAGTATCGCCTTAGCGGCGATCTTCTCGGGGTAGATGTGACAGTGGCTGTCTATGATATGAAATCCGTTTCTCATTTTATTTAAAAACCCTGCTTTTTCAGTTTCCTTTTACTGTATTTTTCCACAGTCTGTAATTTTGGCACAGATCGACCTTCAGCATCGAGGAGCGGTTGAGCATTATTCCCTCGTATGTGCCGTCGGCGGGTATCCTCAGGGATACTATCTCGTATCCGAGATATGTCGGTGCCTTTGCTATCAGTCCTGCGCATTCCGCTTGTGTGAGGTTTGTTGATACCTTGGGGAGCAGAGCATTCAGAAGAGAATCGAGCTGTCCGACACTGAGAGTGCCGAGCTTCGAGAATACCGTCATGATCAGCTTTCTCTGCCTTTCCGTCCTTCCGAAGTCGCTTCCCGTAAGATAGCGTATCCTTGCATATGAGAGAGCCTGCTTGCCGTTCAGGTGCTTCATTCCCGCAGAGGTGTTCTCGAGCTTGTCTTTGCTTATATCCTCACCGTAAAGCTCATTGATGCCCTCGAGAACATTGTTCATCTCGACAGCCTCCTCCGCCGTAACGTAGATGTCCACGCCTCCGACGATGCTCACTATATCCATGAATGAAGCGAAATTTACCGTTGCGAAGCGGTCGCACTCTATGCCGAAATTGCGCTCTATCGTTTCAAACATCCCCGCATACCCTCCGAAGCGGTAAGCGGTGTTCAGCTTTGCGGGCACGTACTCTCCCCCCTCCTTTACGACCTCGGCGAGAGTGTCGCGCATGAGAGAGGTGAGAATTATCTTTTTCGTTTTCGGGTTGATGGTGCAGAGTATCATCGAGTCGGTGTTCCTTGAGCCCGCATACGTACCCGAGCCTCCCTGAACACCCGAATCATCCACTCCTATCAGCAGAATGTTCGTTATTCCCTCTATATGCTCCTTTTCTCCTCTTAGTGCAATAATGTCCTCTCTCAGCTCCGCCTTTATGTCCGCATCCCCCTCCGCCTCGTTTTTGAGCTGCTCGAGATACTGCTCGAGCTCCCGGTCGGGGCTTATCGTTTCTGCCGAAACGTCGGTATAGTCCATGAGAGAATAGTAGCGGGAAAACAGCGCATACAGGCAGAGGACGAGCGCTGCGGCAATCAGCAGTATCAGCAAGAGGACGACTGTCAGCGCCTTCCCCGCCCCTGAGCGTTTTTTCTTGGCACCGCCCTGCTTTTTTTGGCGGATATTCACCTCGTTTGTATCAGACCGCTTTTTCATACTTAAATATTGAAGAAGAATGAGGTCTTGAACTCATTCGTGCTTGATCTGTCAAAGACCGCATGCAGATCCTGTATGCTTCGTACCTTTCCGAAATGATCGGTAACGCGCTCGAGCCTCTGATGTGCCTTTTTATCCTTCATAATTTCCGCCGCACGGATAAAGTCCGCCCTGCCGCTTCTTGACGAGCCGACAAGACACAACCCCTTTTCGAGCACCATTCTTGTGAGGACGGGGATCTTGTTTTCCGATACTCCCATCAGAATGACACTTCCCTGAGGCATGATATATTTTATGATATCGTCAAGAGCAAATGAGCTTCCTTCTCCTCCGCAGCATTCGAATGCATGATCGCACACAAAGTCCCCGGGTATCTCCCCCGCCTCATATACGTCATCGCAAAAGCTGAAATACGCGAGCTTGGAGGGACTTTTTCCTATCACCGAGATGCGGCATTCGGGCAGCATATACCTGAGCACAACACACAGAAAATAGGAAACGGCACCGTCCCCCCATACGCCGATACGGTCTCTTTTTGAATGAGAGAGCGAGGTGAGCCTGTTGCATGCGTGCACACATACGCTGACAAGCTCGGCACTCGATGCTATATGTCCCTTTATTCCCTCGGCGCTGACGACCCTGTCGCGCGGCATTACAACGTACTCGCGCAGAAATCCGTCAAGACCGCTTGAGAGAAAGCCCGAGCCCTCGGCGTAGTTTTCGTATATCTCGCCCTCGGAGAAGCCCGCCGGCGGGACGTTGGGTATCATTACTACCTGCTCGCCGCGGGCAAACTCACCCTCGGGATCGAACACGACGGTAGCCGCCGCCTCGTGGATAAGCGCCATTGGAAGCTTCTTTTTCAGCACGTCCGCACTTCGCAGACCAAAGTAATAGCGCTGGTCCGCGCGGCATACCGACATGTAGGTGGGCTTGAGAAGGATGCCCCCCTCGAGAGACATATCTTCCCAGTCGACCTCTATCACCTTAGGGGCTGTCAGCCGGTAGATACGGTTAATCAATTGTAATTCCTCCGACGAGCGCCGCCGCCATCTTGTAGTCGGGGACGGTCGTTATCTTCATGTTGGAAACATCACCCTCGACGATATATACGGGGGTGTTTTGCATTACGCATATCTTACATGCATCGGTGAGGATCCTTTTCTGCTCCTCGTCAAGAGAAGCGTACAGGCGCTCGAGAAGCTCAATACGGAATGACTGAGGCGTCTGTCCCTGATACATAAAACGGCGCTCGGGAATAGCCGAAATGAGCTTTCCGTCCTTGCTCTCGACTATGGTATCAACAGCACAAACGCAGGTGTCGACGGCACCGTGCTTTATTACGGCATCGATGTTTTCGTCGATGATGCGCGCACTGACAAAGGGACGAACGGCATCGTGGGTGATGATATAATGCTCGTCCGACGCGCCGTGATCTTCCTTGATCCTGCCGATGATATTCATAATTGTGCCGTTTCTGTCTTCGCCTCCCTCGACTACGATCACGTCATCCGCTCTGTGTCTTACATACTTTTCTATGAGCGTTTCCGTGTATCCGCACCATACCGAGGGAACACCGATATACAGCTTGTCTATTCTTGAGTTGGCGAGAAACGCCTCGACTGTGTGAATTACGATCGGCTTTCCTCCGAGCATGAGAAATTGCTTCGGGAGATCTCCGTTCTGCATTCTTCTTCCTACACCGCCTGCCAATATTCCTGCAAAGATCATTATTTCTTTTCCTCCGTCAGAAAGTGTATTCCCCTGTATGTGTCACAGGGCGCATCTATATCAGAGAAGACCGTGTCGTGATGCGGCTTTTGCTTGTCCGCGGGCGGCAGGGTCATGTAATCGCCGAACGCCATCCCGAGATATGCATCATAGCCGACGGGAATGGGCGATTCTATCCCCTCGAAGGGCTTGTATACCGCAGAGGCGAACGCCTCCTTCGGGTATTCGTTCTGCATATAATGAGGACCGGAGCAAAGCTCGGTGATCTTCGTGCATTTTTCGAGCGGGTATTTCGTCATTTTCTTCTCGAAATGCCTCCAGAGCCTCGTTCTTATCCTTTTACCTCTGAATATTCCGAGAAGCACCCTCGCTCCGAGGCTCACCATCCCCCCGTGGTTTGAGGGAACGGTCTGAGCGCAGAAGAGCGAATAGAGAAGGGCGTTTAGCTTCTGCAGCTTTCGCGAAAAGCCGTCGGGGCATGCATCGAGCGGAAGGATATCGAGCGGATATCCGTGAGGAATATCGAGAGAGCGCTGATACGGCTTTACGCATGTGGTCGATTTGTCGACCAGTGTCATGAAAAGATTGCCCGTGATATATTCATCACAGGTGCGCAGCAGCTCATATCTCTCGTGTCCCTTTTCCTTTTCGTTCCAGAGCAGGTACAGCCTCTCGTAATCCGCGCGGGGCATGAACACGTCGATATCATCGTCCCACGGAATAAAGCCGCCGTGGCGGAGAGTTCCGATGCAGCATCCGCCGCAAAAGAAGAAGGTCAGCGAGTTTGCCTCGCAGAATTCCTTGAAATAGGTGTACATTTCGAGCTGCTTCAACTGAGTACGTCTGAGCTCCTCGGGAGAAAAGTCATAGTATTTTTCTACCAGCGCCATTCTTACGCCTCCTTTTTCTTCTTCTTTTTGAAGAGGACCCCGATCACTCCCGCTACCGTTCCCGCTCCGTACACGATATGCATCAGCGGAAATACGAGAGGAAGCAGAAGATGAGCGGCGGAGGGCTTCTCGGCATCGATCACAGCTTTGATGGAAAATGCAAGATCACATGCGAGATACAGGCTCCACATCAGAGCACCCGCTATCCCCAGTCCGAAGAATGAGAGTATGACACACAGCACGCTTGAAAGCAGAAATGCCATGGGAACGAAATGCAAAACAGACAGGCATGCGGGACAGCACCCGAGAGTATATCCGACCCAATAGCCGTTGAGGTTCTTCTGCCTGAGCATTTTCCCGAGTGTCGGGCGGATCTGCTGCTTTGATCTGATCCGCGGCTCGAAGCATATCTTATAGCCCTCGTTTATGACCCTGCGGTTATATTCGTTGTCCTCGGTACGCCACAGATCCTCGTTGAAGAGCCCTACCTTCTCGACCACCTCGCGTCTGTACGCCGCATGGAAAACGCTGTCCACGTAGCGTCTGCCGTGATCTGTGCGGTAGTTGGCAGCAGAAGCACCGAAGCGCGACTGCTCCGCCGAGAGAAGCATCCCCGAGAGGGCATCCTTCTTCGGAGAATATGTCGGGCGGACACCTCCGCATACGTTTTCGGGTCCGTCGCCGTGAGAGCCCTCGAGGCAGGCAACAGTCTCCTTGAGAAAATCGGGATCTATAGAGGCGTGCGCATCTATTCGTACGATGCAGTCACCCGCAAAGGAGGAAAAACCGAGATTCAGCCCGGATGCGAGAACCGAGGAGCTGTTGTGCAATACCTTTATATCATGGTATTCGCCGATGTGCTTTTGCCGGAACTGCTCGAGCAGTCCGAGCGTTCCGTCTTTTGAGCTGTTGTCGACGAATATCAGCTCGGTAGAAGAATGAGGATAGGTCTGCGCGGTAATATCTTCGAGGATCTCATGGAGAGTGCTTTCCTCATTATATGCTACCATACATACAGAAATCAGCATAATAGTATCCTTTCGTTTGAAAAAACAAAGAGGCATAATATCCGAATATACTTTCATAAGGTACATTATACAACAATAATCTAAAAAAATCAAGAACAAAGCGTTAATTGTATATGCACGCCGGCAAGCTGTCTATAGTAGTATATGCAAAAGCAGTGCCAAAAATAAAGGATACGCTCCCGCAGACGGAAAACGTATCCTTTTTTGAATTATTTTGCTTTGTTTACAGACGAAATTATGAAGCTCTCGAACTGCGCATGAGCCTCGGGTGTCAGATCGCAATGACCTCTCTCGGGGATCGTGTAAAATTCGGTGTGAACACGTTTTCCCAGCGCCGAGACGAGCTTTCTTGAATGCGCATCAATGTTTACCGCGCGGTCGCACTCGCAGTGGAATATGAAGTAATCCGCAGAGGGAAGCTTATCTGCAAGGTGGAGAGGCGAATGAGCCGAAAGCGCCTCGTCGAGGGTCATGCCCGAATTTCTGTATGCACTGTAGAAGGTGCGCGGAAGATCGGGACGCTCGGTAAAGTGAAAGGGAACGTCACACACGGGGCAGTTTACCACGCATGCTGCGGGGGTGCGCTTTGCATAAGCCATGTAGGTGAGCGCACACATTCCGCCCATTGATCCGCCCGTAGAGATTATCGGAATATCCTCTCCGAGCGAGAGCTCACCGATCATTGCATCGATTACGGCATCGGTCGTCTCGACCGCCTCCGCGTTCATCCAGTTCCAGGGATTGAGGTAGGGAACGAAGAATACTATCCCCTCCTCAGCGAGCCTTTTTGCACGCTCTACGGTAGGACGAAGAGCCTCGATCGGAGCCTCGTCGTTGATCATAGCGGCGGCGCCCAGCCCTCTGAACGCGACCGCAATTCCCTTTATCTCACCCTTGATGTGCTTGAGATTGGTGTATGCATAATAATTGAGCTTGTCATATGTTATCTCACAGTACATATCAGTACCTCCGATATTTTTATGCCAGCGTTGCCTTGTGGAAGGTCTTCTTGCCCTTTCTTATCTTGACGCCCTCGGAAAGCATATCGGAGCTGATGCTCATGTATACGTCGGTGACCTTTTCGTCATTTACAAATACACCGCCGCCCGCAATAAGACGTCTTGCCTCACTCTTCGAGGGGGTAAGTCCGCATGCAATGAGAAGATCCATCACGCCGATAGCACCGTCGGTAAGAGCATCGGCTGCAATTTCGGTGGTGGGCATATTCTCGTCGGATGCGCCCGCTCCGAACAGAGCACGGGAAGCCTCCTTTGCCTTGTCTGCCTCCTCCTTGCCGTGTACCATTTCGGTAAGCTCGTATGCGAGGATCTCCTTTGCTTCGTTTAACTGTGCGCCCTCCCAGGTGTCCATTGCATTTATCTGCTCTATGGGAAGGAAGGTAAGCATACGGATGCACTTGAGTACGTCCGCATCCGCTACGTTACGCCAGTACTGGTAGAACTCGTAGGGAGTGGTCTTCTCTGCATCGAGCCAGACTGCGTTTCCTGCGGTCTTGCCCATCTTCTTGCCCTGCGAATCTGTGAGCAGGGTGATCGTCATGCAGTGAGCGTCACGTCCGAGCTTCTTTCTGATAAGCTCGGTTCCGCCGAGCATGTTTGACCACTGATCGTCTCCGCCGAACTGCATGTTACAGCCGTATTCCTTGAAGAGGTGGTAGAAGTCGTAGGACTGCATGATCATGTAGTTGAATTCAAGGAAGGACAGACCCTTTTCCATTCTCTGCTTGTAGCACTCGGCTCTGAGCATGTTGTTTACCGAGAAGCAGGCACCGACCTCGCGGAGCATCTCGACGTAGTTGAGCCCGAGCAGCCAGTCGGCGTTGTTGATCATCATCGCCTTGCCCTCGCCAAACTCGATGAATCTCTCCATCTGACGCTTGAAGCACTCGGCGTTGTGGTCGATGTCCTCCTTTGTGAGCATCTTTCTCATGTCGGTACGTCCCGAGGGGTCGCCGATCATGGTGGTGCCTCCGCCGATAAGAGCGATAGGCTTGTTTCCTGCCATCTGCAGACGCTTCATAAGGGTCAGCGCCATGAAGTGTCCTGCGGTAAGGCTGTCGGCAGTACAGTCAAAGCCGATGTAGAATACAGCCTTTCCTCCGTTTATCATTTCTCTGATGTGTTCTTCGTTCGTTGTCTGCGCAATAAGACCGCGAGCAACGAGCTCTTCGTAGATCTGCATTTTGTTTCTCCTTTATTTAAGCTGCTTTTTTGATTTTGAAAATAAAAAATCCCCCGCAGATATCTCTGCAGAGGGCGAATCAACGCGGTACCACCTCATGCTTGAGCATTCCTCGCGGAAGGCTCCTCGGCGAGTCGGAGACTCAAGCTGTAACGGGCGTACCCGTCCGTCCCTACCGAATTTCAGGACAGCCGCTCCCGAGTGTACTTCACGTATACCGCCCTCGGACTTTCACCTGCCGTCCGCTCTCTGTATCGGCACCTTATACGTTACTCTCTCGATCATTGCGTTTTTTTGCTGATGCTATTCGTATCATAACATATTTTTTTCGATATGTAAAGAGAAAAAAGAAAAAACATTCTAATTTATATGCCTGTGATTTAATAATAATGTACAAAATATTGACAAACTGGGGTTTTGGATGTATAATGTACACAATAGGCGTATTAAACTGTACAATAAATATCATTTTATAGGGAGAAAAACCGATGAAAAAAAGTTTTGGATTGGTTCTGACAGCATTGACGGCAGTGCTCTTTTGTTGTGCTGTGCTTGCATTCTGCGTTTCCGCAGAGGAGAGCGAAGTGCTTACATACGGAGATCTCAGCTACAAGCTGACCGAGCGCGGCGAGGCAGTGATAGTCGATTGCGCCGATACCGCGAGCGGAGAGCTTGTGCTTCCTGTTGATATCGGTGGAAAGGTAATTGTAGAAATAGCCGACGGCGCATTTGAAGGCTGCAGCGCCCTTGAGAGCGTTTTTGCGGGCGAGGTAATAAATGTTATCGGCGCGCGCGCATTTGCAGACTGTACCTCTCTTAAGAAGGTCGTCATCGGCGACGAGGTGCGCACTATCGGCAACGAAGCCTTTGAAGGCTGCAGCGCGCTTGAGGAGCTTGAGCTCAGCGCCAAGCTCGGCGAGATCGGAGCACATGCGTTTGACGGCTGCGAAAAGCTCGGTGAGATCGTCATTCCCGATGGAGTTAGCAGCATCGGCGAGTACGCATTCTTCAGATGCAGCTCGGCAAAGAAGCTTCAGCTCGGCATCGGAGTAAAGAGCATCGGCGCTCACGCCTTTGATTCCTGTAAGGGTCTTGAGAGCCTGTTCGTGTCCTACGGAATAGAGACTATAGGAGATTTTGCATTCAATCTTTGCAGCTCTCTCGCTGACATAACACTTCCCGCAGGGGATATCACCTTCGGTGAAAATACATTCAGAAACTGTAATTCGATAAAGGGCGTGTGCGTGCCCGAGGGCTCGTCGGCTTACGAATATGCGAGCAGACTTTCCTTCCCCGTTGACGTGCTGACAGAGGATGTTGACGGCGACGGAGCGCTCACCAATGCCGATGTAACCGTTCTCATACGTCATCTGGCAGGATTTGACGTGCTTGAGGGTGCTAACCCGCTCAAGTATGACGTGTATACCGACGGAAGATTGAATAACAGAGACGTTCTGTACTGCATACAGAGCCTTGCAGGCTGGCACGACTGATACCGCCTGCCCCCGATTTTGACATCATCATTCACATAACAAAGAAGAGAAGCGGGCCGCTGTGCGGTGCTTCTCTTCTTTGTTATTGTGTGTATAGTTGCGAACATAATGTGTTTGATGCGCTTTGTTGCAGTACATAGAACATAGGAATACAATTCTTTACATATGGCTTTTCGTCTCTGTTCATATAGCTGTAGAATTCAACAAAGTCACATCTCTTATAGAAATTTTTCGCTTTAGGGACCGCATATAGACAAATATGGGTCGCTCCGACGATTGTTGATGCAATATTCTTTATTTGTTCGATCATGTAAAGAAACAATGCATTGCTTAACGTATCGTATCTGCCGGAATCGTTGTCCAAGGTTATGCTTCTGTATCTTTCGTCAACGGCAAAAAAGTCGATCTCTATTGCGGGAATCGTACTGTTGTAAGGTTTGTTTTCGTCATCCTCTTCGTATTCTGTAATTGATATGCCGGTACAGCATATAGAACAAAATGCTATAACAGTTTTGTTTTCTTCATCAACGAACAGATATGTAACGTCTTTTTTGGATTTTATGCTTTTATATCCGGCAAAGTCTCTTATGGTTGCGTTCTCGCACTTGAATTCACTTAGTATTTGTGTGTCATTGGGGTCGACTTTTCTGAATGATATCGAATACTCAAGTCCGTAATTATGTTCTATCATTAGAGGTTGAATTGTATTCGATCGTTACTATCTTTGATAATTTGAGAACAGCTTCATTGGCTTTTTCTCTGTTTTTTTGGTTTGCTGCAACACTTTTGAACAATTGGATCCGGTCTTTGCCTACACAAAACATTTTATCACAATCAGCAGTTAATACAGCCATTTTGTTTACCGTTGTGCTTTCTTCTTTTTTATCATTCATCAAATCTCACCGGCCTTTTTGCTTTTTATATCAAGAAAACAGCAAAAAAACGTTGGAATTTTTCGCCCTTACAATTTTATTGATAGCATAGAATAGATCAAAATCAAGAGCAAAGCGGAAGTTTGATCAAAATTTTCAGTAATACCTATTCGCCTATCCTTACCGTGTGTACCTTCGGGACGGTGTCGGTGCCGAGGAATATCCTTGCCACAGCCTCGAAGGTTGCTGGGCTGTCGGATACGTAAATATCGCACCTGCCCGAGCCTCCCGTTGCCATAGCCTCGCGCGCAAGCTCCTTTGCCGCCGCGCTTCCGCTGTTGACAAGTGTCACGCCGCTGCCGAGGTACGCGCCTATGTGGTTTGCGATTATCGGGAAATGAGTACAGCCGAGTATCAGCACGTCCGCGCCGAATTCCTTGATACCTGCGAGGTATTCCTCGACTGCAAGTGCCGTCAGAGCGCATCCGTCGGAGATAAATCCGTTCTCTACCAGAGGCACGAAGAGAGGACAGGCGACCTCCATTACCTCGGCTTCCGGATCAAGCGCCGCTATCTCACGGGCGAAGGCACCGCTCGATATCGTAGCGCCTGTTCCGATAACGCCTATTTTCTTGTTTTGGGTCGCGGCGACCGCTTCGGCAGCCGCGGGCTTGACGACGCCGGTGACCTTGACGGAGTAGTTTCCTTCAATTACGGGCAGAGCTACAGAGCTTACGGTACCGCATGCGGCAAGTATACGCTCAGCGCCCTTTGAGAGGAGAAGCTTTATGTCCTCGTCGGCATAACGGTAGAGTATCTCTTTTGAACGTGTGCCGTAAGGAACTCTGCCTGTGTCGCCGAAGTATACGATGTCACACTCGGGACAGAGCTCTCTCAGCTCCTTCAGAGCCGTCAGCCCTCCGAGTCCGCTGTCAAATATTCCGATCATATCGTTTCCTTTTTCATAGCGAGTGCACAGAGCTTTTCACACAGCTGTGTGTATCCGAGCCCGACAGCCGCTGCCATCTGAGGCAAAAGCGAGGTGGGGGTCATTCCGGGGAGCGTGTTTGCCTCGAGGCAGTAAGCTCGCCCGTCATCCTTTGATATGATATAGTCGAAGCGTGCGTACATTCCGAGGCGCAAGGCATCAAATCCGCGGCGCGTTGCATCTGCCATATCGGAGTATTCAGCCTCGGTTATCGGAGCGGGGCAGAGCTCTACCGTCTTTCCCGCCTGGTATTTGTTTTTGTAATCGTAAAAGCCCTCGGTCGGGATTATCTCGATAGCGGGAAGCACCTCGCCATCGAGGATCCCTACTGTCATCTCACGTCCCGAGATGAGCTTTTCGCACATTATCATGTCTTCCCACTTGAATGCGTCCGCGAGAGCCGTCTCGAGCTCGGTCCTGTTGTTGACTATCGAAACGCCCACGCTTGAGCCGCAGGAATTCGGCTTGATGACGCAGGGATATCCGATCTCGCTCTCCGCCTTATCGGCAGAAGCGGCGCTCGCATCCCTGAGCATGATCCAGTCAGCAGTAAGCACATCGGCGCTTCTCAGCATCTTCTTTGCTATGTCCTTGTCCATTGCGAGCAGGCTTCCGACATAATCGGAGCCCGTGTAACGGTGGATGCCGTAGTTGTCGAGCGTTGCCTGAAGCTGTCCGTTTTCTCCCATCGCTCCGTGCAGCGCGAGAAATACAACGTCAGCCGCACGGCAGACGTCGAGCACCCCGTCACCTATGTTGGTACGTCTTCCGCCGTTTGCGGCGATGACCGCCTCGAGGTCGGGCTGAGCCTCCTCTACAGAGAAGGTGTGGCTTGTATTCTCGAGAAAATATCCCTCTATATCCGACGTGTCGGCATTCTTGTATACGTCGAGCAGAGCGACCTTGTGCCCCGCTGCGGAAAGTGCATTTGCAATAAGCGAGCCCGATGTGAGCGAGACGTTACGCTCGGGGCTGAGCCCTCCTGCCAGAACTGCTATCTTCATAATCTTATTATATAGCTCCTTGTATCGTTATCAATATTTTATGCGGAGACTTGCGCTGGGTTTACCAATCCATAGGACCGTCGCCGTCGTCCTCTTCGGTCTCGCTTTGACGCCTGAGCACGGCGACACGCGGATTTCCCGAATAATCTACCGCGATCTCACAGCTCATGCCGAGCTCCTCGGCAATGCGCGCGATATCATCCTTTTGATCGTATCCGATCTCAAACGCAAAGAAACCGCCCGCACTCAGATGCTTTTCATAATTCTTTGCAATAAAACGGTAGAAGTCCATCCCGTCCTCGCCGCCGTCAAGCGCGATCCTCGGCTCGTGTGCGAGCTCGGGAGAGAGTGTGTCTATCGCGCCGCTTCTGATATAAGGCGGGTTTGAGAGAATTGCGTCGAACTGCCCCTCGAGAGGCATATCACGCAGATCCGCGCAGATGATCTCAAGCTTGTCCGCAACGCCGTTCTCACGGGCGTTTTTTCGTGCTGCTTCCACAGCACCCTCGCTGATATCCACGGCAACCGCACTCATGTCGAGCCTTCGGGCGAGCGTGGAAATTGCCACACACCCCGAGCCCGTGCACAGATCTGCGAACCTGCCCTTGAACTTCAGCAGCCTCACCGCGGCCGTTACCAGCATCTCGGTGTCCGAGCGCGGAACGAGCGTGTCACGGTTCAGATAGTATTTCTCGTCGCAGAAGTAAGCATATCCGAGAATATACTGCAGAGGCTCTCTTTTTGCCCGCCTTTCGAGCAGGGACTCGAGCTCTGCTGATGCGTAATCGCGCTCCGGAGAGAGTAGCATCTCGCTGTTTGATGCGTCAAACAGCTCCCGCAGAATTGTTTTTGCCTCGGACTGCGGCTCCTCCGAGCCTATTTCCTTTAATCTTTCTACCAGCTGCGACTTAGTCATTTGTCTGTTCCGTCTCAGCCTCAGCTTGTGTCTCGGTTTCCGTCTCGGCCGACGCCTCGGATTCGGCGCTTTCCTCGGCAGCTTCCTCGGCAGTTTCCTCGGGCGGGAACTGGTCGGGCATTGCCGCCTTGATCGCCGCAATAGCTACGCCGAGCTGCTCGAGATCCGGCTCGCGAGTGGTTATCCTCTGCATCCAGAGACCCGGAGCGGAGAGGATGCGCACGAAGAGATTGTCGTGCTTGCCCGCAAACATGATAAACTCAAACCCGACGCCTATTACCAGCGGCACAAGCAGGATCTTCGATGCCCAGTAGAGCAGAAGGTTGTCTGCGAGCGCCGTGAAGAGCATTCTTGCTGCTGTGAATATAAATATGGAAAGTATCATGATCACGAACATGAAGCTCGTTCCGCAACGGGGATGAAAGCGCGTATGCTTCATTGCGTTTTCGGGAGTGAGCTCCTCGCCCGCCTCGTAGCAAGCGATAGACTTGTGCTCCGCACCGTGAAATTCAAAGGTGCGGCGTATATAGCTCATCAGTGATACAAGATATATGTAGAGCACGAATATCGCGATCCTTATCACGCCCTCGAGAAGTGCAAAGAGATTGTATTTTGTCAAAACCCCGCTCGCGAGATGGTCGATCCCCTTTACTACGGCGGAAGGGAGAAGAACGAACATTCCTACACCCAGTACCATTCCGAGCACCATCGCGATCATCATTACGACATCGAGGATCTTTTTGCCGAAATGCTTCTCGATCCATTTTTCGAATTTGGACGGCTCCTCGTCGAGTGCGTCCCCGACGAACGCGTCTGCTGATACGGTCAGGGTCTTGTAGGAGAGCGAGAGCATCTCCACCATGTTGATGATCCCTCGCAGTATCGGGATGTTGAGTATCTTGTGCTTCTTACGTACGGATACGAACTTGTCGTTTACTATCGTTATTGTCTTATCTTCCTGGAGGACGGCTGTGCTGACGTTCTCGCCCGAACGCATCATGACACCCTCCATTACAGCCTGACCTCCTACCTTGCCGAGACGCTCGGGGCAGGGACATTCCTTTTTCTTCATTATTTATATGGCTCCTTGTTCTTGTCTGTTGAGAGAGCTTTTTATATGTTAAAAGCATACAAAAAGCGCACCGAATATTATTATAACATGTCCAAAAGACAAAATAAATACTATTTCCGAAAAAAAGCGAAAAAAACTCGAAAAAACTTTCAAAAAAGCCCTTGACAAGGGGGAAGAATAGTGATATACTAACGAAGCTGCGCAAAAGCGGGGAGCGATACGAAGGAGGCGAGAGTCTCGGGGAAGTTTTTTGAAAAAACTTTTCAAAAAAGTATTGACAAACGCGGAAGGCTGCGGTATAATAGTCAGGCTGTGCAGAAGAGCACAGCGTAGGTCATTGAAAATTGAACAACAAGACGAGAGATGAAACACAAAGAACGATGCATTGATGTAT
>JAZMZS010000100.1:0-7884 GCA_045586105.1 Eubacteriales bacterium
GCGGGAGGAGGCGTGAGCGTATTTTCATACGTGATCGCCGACGACTCGCGATCGATCTGACGTATTGCACAATTTATGCAAGCGAGGCTCGAGGATGACAGTCGGGAAGGTAGATTTGCTAAACAATTTTTACGCAATTTCCTATGTAATAAATAAAATCGGGGATAAGCCTTTCAAAGCCTTTCCCCGATTCTTTTTGTAATTTATTTATTCCAAAGCGCTGCCGCCTTGAGGACGGCGGTCTGGGTCTTGGCGTCCCTTATCTCTCCGCGCATAGTCATATCGACAAGCTCGGAGAGAGGTATCTTTTCCACATTCAGAAATTCGTCACGGTCGAGATGCTGCTCTCCGCTCTCGGAAAGCTCTGTCGCCATGTACATATATATTACCTCGTCAACGAAGGCGGGCGTGGTGTATATCTCACCGAGGAAGGTGTACTTCCCTGCCGTTATTCCCGTCTCCTCAAAAAGCTCTCTCTTTGCCGCGTCGAGATAATCCTCGCCTGCATCGAGTTTTCCCGCAGGTATCTCCAAAAGCACCCTCGAATGTGCGTATCTGTACTGTCTGACCATAGTTACGTTTCCGTCCGAATCGACCGGAATAACGCACACGGCACGGCAGTCGCGAAGCACCTCCCGCACGCTCTCAGAGCCGTCGGGAAGTCTTACCTCATCTTTATAGAGATGCACGACGACCCCCTTGAATATTTCCTCGGAGGATATTCGTGTCTCTGTCAGATCCTGATATTTTTCTGTTATTTGTCCCATATTAAAAGAAGATCTCCTCTCTCAGCCTCGAGGGTACACACGTCTCCCGCAAAGCTGTTTGACACGCCGAGCGGAATATCCGAGCAAAGCGTGATCCTGTCTGTTTCATACTCAAAGCCGCAAAGGCTGAGCCCGTATGTGTAGTCGCTGAGGCTGAACACGGAAAAGTTCCCCCGCTCTCCCTCGAAGCTGACCCTGCACGGAGCGCTGACGACCCTGTACATCTGCCTCTCTCCCTCCATCAGCACCTCGCTCACGCCGTGGCGCGAAAGATAGAGCATCAGCGAAATATTCGCTACGGTGTGCTCAGGACGCTCGCCCCCCGCACATCCTGCGAGATAGAAGCGGCGGAATCCCTGCCACAGTGCCTGCTTTGCCGCCCAGAAGCTGTCGGTATCGTCCTTTACTCTCGGAAGGACCGTAACGCCCTCAAGCTCGGGAACGTATCCGAGCGAATCAAAGTCACCGATCACGGCATCGGGGATTATTTCTCTTTTGGTCAGGTGCGCATAGCCGCCGTCAAGGGCGATAATATATGCATCCTCCCTCAGAGGTGCTCTGTCCGCATGATATTCTGCAGAGCCTACGAGCATACAGATGTTTTTGTTTTCAGGTCTTTTCATGTTTCACCGAGGCTTTCATGTTTTATATATGCTATATTTTACCACAACAGAGAATACTTTTCAAGGCGGGCGGAAAATTATCGTGTGTTTTTTGTGAACATTACGTTATTGGTGTTGAAAAACAGAAGCAAGGGTGTTATAATGTAGACTGAAGTATTTTTTCCGCATTACATATGAAGGATATTATAAGGTAATAAGATGAATCAGAATTACTCGATACGCACACGACAAGCGAGATCATACAGGCCTTCTGCGGGCAAGAGCCGTCAAACAAAAAAGGAGACTATCCTCTCTTACCTTTCTCTCGGATTTCTGCCGCTGCTTATTTTCCTGTTTGAGTTTATTCTCAAGCTGTCGCTGTTCGGCTCAATAAACGGAAAGGAGCTGCTGTACACGCTTCTCTTCTCGCTCTCATTCGGTCTCGGTGTTACCGTGTTCTGCCGTCTGTTCGCGAGCGGTATAGCCAAGCTCGCCGACAATGATAACGTCATAAGGCCCCTGACGGCTACCCTTATCGGTATCGTCTCGGGAGCATTCCTGCTGTTATTTTTGGTGCAGTATGTATATTTCAAGTATTTCAGCGACTTTTTCAAATGGTCTACGTTGGGCATGGCGGGAGATGTAACTCAATATTACCGCGAGATCCTCGCCACGATTGCAAAAGGCTGGTACTGGATATTGCTCTTTATCGTTCCTGTAGTGCTATATTTGCTCTTTCCTGCGCGCAAGATGCCCTCCACCCATGTAAAGCCCGCAAGCATTCTCATACTCATTGCGGCAACGGTGCTCTGCCACTTCGGTGCGGTCGCGATCATCCACCTCGACGATGATGACTACGGCGACAAAACTTACTATACCGAGCTTTTCAACGCCTCCTACGCGGTAAAGAACTTCGGTCTGCTCACAGAAACGAGACTTGATCTGAAGCAGGTCATGTTCGGCTCGCTCGGAGGCGGAAACGAGGGGCTCGGCGACGAGACGCTCCCCCCGATAAACCAGATGCCCGATCTTATTATAACGCCGAACGATACTACCCCATCGGGAGGAGAGGTCACCGGCGAGCCTGAGGATGAGGATTCGAAGCTTCCGCAGCCTCCGTACGACTACAACATTACGAATATTGATTTTGAGTCACTTATAAACAGTGCGCCGAACAAAACTATCCGTGACATGCATGAGTATTTTTCTTCACTTGAAGGCTCAAAGCAAAACAAATACACGGGATATTTCAAGGGTAAAAATCTCATACTCATTACCCTCGAGGGCTTTTCATACAAGGTCATCGACGAGGAGCTGACACCGACCCTTTACAAGATAGCAAACAACGGCTTTGTCTTCAAGAACTTCTATAACGGTCTCTGGGGCGGCTCTACCGCAACGGGCGAGTACTCTGTGCTTACCGGCAACTTCTACAATGCCGCAACCTGTCTGAACGAAAAGCATAACACCTATCAGCCGCTTGCATTCGGCAACATGTTCTCAAACGCCGGATACAGCTCGACCGGATATCACAACAATTCCTACACTTACTACAACAGAGACAAATCGCACCCCAACTTCGGCTTCAAATGGGTCGCTATCGGCAACGGTCTGGAGCTTGCCTCAAGCTCATGGCCTAACTCCGACTATCAGCTTGCCCAGGCGACAGTGGGCGATTACGCCTCCTCGGATACTCCGTTTTTCTCCTACTATATGACGGTAAGCGGACACGCTCTCTACACATGGGGCGGAAATGCGATGTCGAGAAAGCATCAGGACAGGGTCGAGGATCTGCCTTACTCCGAAAACGTTAAGGCATATATCGCATGCAACCTTGAGGTCGAGGATATGCTCACCTACCTCATGGACGAGCTCGAAGCCGCAGGCACTCTCGATGATACCGTTTTCGTAATTACCGAGGATCACTACCCCTATGCACTCGAGCCAAATGAGCTTGCCGAGCTGTACGGGCTTCCCGACAATGCGGAGATGTTCTCCAACTTCGATCTCTACCGCAACTTCTTTACCGTCTATTCAACCTCGATGGAAAAGCCGGTGATCGTAGAAGAGCCCTGCTCCACTATCGATATCCTGCCGACCGTGCTCAACCTCTTCGGAATCGAGTATGATTCGCGCCTCTACACCGGAACGGATATCCTCTCGGAGACCCCGAGCACCGTCATTCTCAACTGCGATGACAGAGCACACGGTCACGCCTGGAACTGGATAACCAGATACGGAACCTATAATACAAGAACCAAGCAGTTCACACCTGCCCCCGGCGTTGAGTTCGCTTCACAGGAAGCGATGGACAATTACGTTTCGGGCATGAACACAACGGTCAGGCTCAAGCGTACCTATTCATTTGCTATACTTGATAATAACTATTATAAATACGTGTTCAAAAAGTGATATTAAAAATGTGCTGTGACGCACACAGGCGCTCCTGCCACTCGATCATGAGAGGCAGGAGCGTATTTTCATACGTGAACGAGCTTGAATCCCGCACGATCTGACGTATTGCGGAATTCTGAATACTGCTCGCGCAGAAGATTTTGATGCAAGACACTAAAAACAAGGGCGAAGGGGAGGGCGCGTATTTCATACGTAACCGACCCAAAGACCCGCAGTTTCCGAAGTATTGCGCAAAAGATTCAAGCGAGAAAACAAAGAAGAGAAGCACCGCTATATACGCGCGGCTCGCTTCTCTTCTTTGTTATGTGAATGATGATGTCAATGTTAGATCGAACAGGTATCTGTTCTTGTATATATTCTACCAAAAAGCGATCGCCAATGCAACCTCTATTTGTAAATATGTGTATTTTTCTGTAATCCTTTTTATAGTCAGGTTTAGCCGAGCTTGAAGTAGAGCTGACGCTCAAATGTCTTGCCCGCTTCTACGCTCTCGTTGCCGTAGCGGTGCTCCCATTCGAAGTCCGCGTCAACGAAATCCGATGTGCCGCACCAGGGCTCGATGCAGATGATCTGCATTCTTCCGCCCTTGCCCCAAAGGCACATGAAGGGGAAGTCCTTGATTCCCATCTCGACGAATCTTCCGCTCTCCTTGGAAAGAAGCGTGACGGAATTGGCGTGAACATTCTCGAGGACCATCGGACCGTTGTCGAAGAAGCTGTCAGAGAGAGGCACGTCGGTACCATCAAGGAAGGTCGTGCGCTCGTGAGTGAGAAGCCATGTCGCGGGGTCCTTTACGAACTCCTTGATATTCTGAGGGCAGTCAAAGCGCATGACGTAATTCTCGGGGCGCTCGCCGAGCACTATCGGGCAGAAGAAGCCGGGATGTGCGCCGAGTGAGAAGTACATGGTGCCCTTGCCGTCGTTTATAACATTGAAATTCTGGTAAACGGTATCACCCTCGACGTAAAACTTTACAACAAATCTGAAGTCATAGGGGAATACGCGTCTCGTGTCATCGTTGTCGCGAAGCATAAGGGTGACGGAGGTCGCGGTCTTCTCTACCGTCTCAAACTCCGAATCCTTTGCAAAGCCGTGCATCATAAGAGGATATTCCTTGCCCTTAACGAGCATACGGCTGTTTGCTACTCTTCCGCACGCGGGGAAAAGAAGAAGCGAATGCGAGGGCCAGGTCTCGGGAGCAGCCTGCCACATATATTCACGCTCGGTCTCCTTGGAATACAGAGACTGAAGCTCAGCGCCCTTGGTGGATACGGTCGCTCTTACCTTGCCGTTTTCAATGGTATGTATCATATTTCCGTCACTCCGTAAGTAAAATTTTGGAAGAAAGATGCTCTTCTTTTTATATTATAATACATTGCACAGGAAATATCAACGGTAATTTTTTTGTATTTTACGTGTGTTTTTTTGTGTTTTTATATTATCTTGCAGCAGCTGTACCGTTGTTCATATCACGAACCGCACTCTCGTAATCGGGAGAGGAATCGACCGATGCTCTGAAAAGCATTTTTCCGCTATGATCGTATGCCGTGTAGACAGTTTCCGTATAATACCAAACGGAACTGATCCAGGGCGGGGTGTTTTTGTATACGCCCGTGATATTTTCGGCAACCGTCAGATAAAATTCACCGTAATCAATAAATACTGTCGGATTTTTGAGATCATGATCACCGAACATCTCATTGCTTTGGTATATGGGCTCTCCGCCTTTTTCTCCTATTCTGAGATCAAAGGGGTCTTTGGTCCTTCCTTTTTTCTTTTCTGTTATCTCAAGCTCACCGTCCAGCGTAATTGTCCAGTCGGCGGGGGATCCCTTTGAACCCGAGCCTGTAAAATCTCCGTCCTCAGATTGGGAGCTGACCGACAAAACAAATAAATTGCCGAGCAGCCGCCCTTCGCTCAAGCTGTCATAGTCAGAACCCGCAATAAGTCTGCTTTTTTGCAGTTCTCCGTCGGATCCGAGAATTGCCGCATAAACATCCGTAGGCGAGTGTACCCCTGTCCTTTTCGTTTCGGGTGTCTCGATCTCTCCGAAAAAGAAGAACCGCCCGTCCTTTTCAAAGCAATATTCCAATGCATTTGCATCGAGCCCTTCAAACGGTGTATCAAACTCGAGCCGTCCGTCCCTGTCACACTTTATTACCCGCGAAGCGTATCCTTCGTCACTCGCCCACGAGTTCTGTCCGTATGCATAGTCATAAAACCCCAGAACAAACAAGAATCCTCCGTCGCTCGTTGCCGTAAGGGTAGTTATATGATATGCATCCTGCGAGCTGAAGGTATAAGACGATAGCTCGCGTCCGTACGTGTCGAACATAGTGACCTTCTGCGTGACCGTTTTTGATTCCTTATCCTCGGAGCAGACCTCGCCCTTCAGCAATCTACCCTCAAAAGCTGTGACGTCCTTGAAAAGGTTGTTTTCAACGACAGATCGAAACTCATCCGGTACTTCCCCGATCTGCCCGACCTTGCAAAAATCCGCAGATTTCTGCTTGCCGCATCCCGCAGATACAAAAATGCACATCAGAAGCATGGGCAATATCATTTTAAAAGCTTTTGTGTTCATTAGCCTATCCTTTCATATAGCCGTTCGTAAGCAGCAGATAGAATATCGCAGCGACGAAAAGGATGAAAAACGCAAGCGACAGGGCTGTGATTTTTCTGAAAGAGAGTATATTCTCAATTCTCCTGCGTATTCCGGCGCCGCGGAAGGCTGAAGCAAAAACGGCAGATCCACGCTTTGATTCAAGAAGCTTCAATGCATATTCCTTCGCGCGGTCTTCACCTATAACCGAGAGCACCCGCGCATCGCAGGATAGCTCAATGTCTGCGAGCAAGAAACGCAAGAACACCCAGGCAAGCGGGTCAAACCAATGCACTGCGGTAATGACAAAGGCGGCCAGGCGCCGCAGATTATCAAGCGCGCGGATGTGCATCCTTTCATGAAGCAGAACAAGCTCAAGATCTCTGTCCGCATATGATGCGGGAAGAATTATCCTCGGCTTCAGGATGCCGTACACCGCAGGAGAGGTGATCTTCTCTGAGATGCAGATATTCTCCCGAAGAGGCACGGAATCATGCATCTCCCGCACGGTCGTTATATACACAGCCGCCATCGACAGCAATATGGCGACCGTAACAGCGAGCCATATTACTGCCGCCGTATCGAACAGCTCTTTAAAAAATTTGACCTCATAGGTGATCGGGAAATACGAATCAGCTGCCCCGATATGATTCATGATCGTAAGCGGAAGCTCAGTTTCGTACACCGTGACCGTTTTTGTCCCCAATTTCGACATCAGTGTCATAAAGCTGTATTTGCCCGACAGACCGATCGGAAGCACCATCCTGAGAAACGGAATGATCCAGAGCCATACCGCAAAAGTGCGCGGGAGTTTTTTTATCCTCGTGAGGAGCAGAACGACAACTCCGCTCACAGATGCGGTGATGCTCATATTGAACACCCAATAAAACAGTTCCCCGAGCATCGCATCACCCGCGGTCGATAAGCTTACGCAGCTCATCCGCTTCCTCCTCGGTCAGCGGCTCATCCTCAAGCAAAGCGGAGAACAACGCCTTTCTCGAGCCTCCGAACAGCTTTTTGAGCAGAGTCTCAGCCTCGGATCGCTGCACCTCGTCCCTTGAGACGAGAGGTACGCATATAAATCCCGGCTCATCCCGGCGTATAAATCCCTTCGTCTCAAGTTTTTTTATCACCGTATAGGTGGTGTTTTTGTTCCATCCGATACGCTCTGCCGCAATAAGACTGACATCCTTTGCGGAGATGGGGGCTCTCTCCCATACTATCTCCATTACCTTTGCTTCACTGTCAAACAGCTTTTCTTTCATTTTGTTCTCCTCAGACTATTACTATAGTCTATACTATCACAATAGTCCGGGCATGTCAAGGGGCAAATAAGAAAGTGCCTGACGGCACTCTGCTACGCGCAAACGATGAAGGTTGCTCCGCGTAGGGGATGGGCTTGTCCCATCCCGTTATTTTGTGCTGTATCGCGGTAGGGGACAAGCCCCTACCCTACGAAGTCTCAACCCCGCTGTCATTACGACTCGCGCTTTGCGCT
>JAZMZS010000101.1:0-5011 GCA_045586105.1 Eubacteriales bacterium
CGTTCTTATCGAGGAGGACGACGATCCCTCCGCTATCGTATGCCCCAGCTGCGGCGAGACCTTCGACTGCACCTGTGACTGCTGCGACGAGGACGATTGCGACTGCTGCCACTGCGACGAGCAGTAACTTACAGTAAAAAACGGCATGACGGAGAATGCCTATCCCCGTCATGCCTTTTTAGCAGTATTCATTTTTTTTATAAGGAGAGAAAAATAATGAAGCGGATCAAGATCATTTTAGCCGTAGCGTTGTTCTTGCTTTGTGCGGTATGTATGCTATGCGTTACGGCAAACGCGCAGGAAAAGGTAGTATACGTTCAGAAGGGCGGTACCGGTGACGGATCAAGCCCCGATTCTCCTACCAACACCCTCACCAACGCTTACGCTAAGCTCGGTACTGCGGGCGGTACGATAGTTGTGTGCGGACCCTTTGAAATAAACGCGCACTTCACAGCCCCGGCGCATACGGGCGAGATCACGGTAACGCAGGTATACGGCGGAGTTGACTACCGTAACGGAACGGAAAATACGGTTTATATCGAAGGCACCGGAAAGAGATGGGCGATGGGCGGTCCTACTACCTTTGAAAATATCAACTTCAAGGGAGCTAACGTAACGAACAACTATATTCTGTTCATTGCCCAGTACAACCCCATAGTTATGGGAGAGGGCGTGCAGAGCATTGACTTTTCGGGAACGACGGTCGCAAAGTCGCTTACCATATTGGGCGGCTGTCAGAGCGGTTTTGGTACTGCAAGCACCATCTCCAAGGATCAGGATCCCAAGATTACCATAAAGAGCGGACGCTTCGTCGTTATCGGCTTTAACAGACAGATAGACAGCAAATATACGGGATGCGCTCACATCAATATTTCGGGCGGACATATAGTCAATCTCTACCCAGGCTCGGTTGACAAGGGCTACGGCGGATATGCGCTCGTCAACGTTACGGGCGGCAACATCAGAGCTATCAACGCGAGCGCCTCCACGAACAGAACGAAGGGCGACGTTGATATCACCGTTACGGGCGGTGATTTTTCGGGATGTATAAAACTGGCGGGCGGTCCCGAATCGGGAAAATCGACGCTCGATATCTCAAAGCACCCCGACGTTGATACCATAAAGGAGCTTGCCGATGGCTTTGACACCGTCATAACCGACGAGGGACAGATAACGACAGTACACCCGAAGGATGCATTCTCCGCGGGCTCGTTTACAGATTCGAAGGGAACTACCATCCCCTACAGATATTTCGTTCCCGAAAATTACGATCCCGCAAAGAAATACCCCGTGGTCCTGTACCTGCACGGCTCGGGCTCGCGAGGATCTGACAACGTAATTCAGCTTACCACGAACGGTGCCGCGCTCAACACCGCAATATTCCAAAGCGAATACGAATGTATCATGCTCGCACCCCAGATGCCGGCAGGCGGCTCCTGGTACGTCAAGGATGAGGCTCCCGGTACCTCCGCATTTATCGAGAAGCAGACCATCCGTCCCGAGCTTAATGCGGCGATGGAGCTGCTGTATAAATTCCTTGACGATTACAGCGTGAATATGAACAGAATATATATTACGGGATCCTCGAACGGCGGAGGCGGAACGTGGGACCTGATATACAGATGCAAGGGACTTTTTGCTGCGGCAATTCCGCTCGCAGGAGCGAAATCGGGTGATGCACACGACCGCTACGCCCAGGGGGTTCTCGACGTTGCTATCTGGACCTTCCACGGAGACGCGGACGCTACGGTTCCCGTTCAGGGCACACGCGATATGTACGCAGCGATCAATGCAGCAGGCGGAAACATAATCTACACCGAGATCCCGGGCGGAGACCACAACGTATGGGACGAAGCAGCAGAGACCGAGGGTATCGTTGATTGGCTCTTCTCTCAGAAAAAGAAGGTTTCGGGAGATATCGACCTTGACGCGAAGCTGACCAACAGCGACGTATCGCTTCTCGTTCGCGTGCTTTCGGGCTTTGAAGCACAGGACGTGAGCATGGCTGACGTTGACGGAGACGGCAAGCTTACCAACAGAGATGCGGTAAAGATGATACAGTTGCTTGCAGGCTGGGAAGTTGGTCTCAGCTCGGAGGATTGAATTCGACCCTCTGAGGATACAGAGAAAGCATAATACAAAATGAAAATATGACAGAGGATGAATATCTTCTGTCATATTGCTATAATGGAGAAACAATGAAACGCACTATACTGTTTTTGGTCTTGGCTGCACTGAACTTGACTTTGCTCCTGCTTGCCGGCTGCTCTTGTCTTGAGGTGTCGGCACAGGAAAATGTTGTTTACGTCAGGGACGGCGGTACGGGTGACGGCTTGAGTCCGGATACACCTTTGAATACGCTTACCGATGCATACAAAAAGCTCGGTGGTACGGGCGGAACGATAGTAATATGCGGACCTTTTGAGATAACGGCGCATTTCGCTGCTCCTGCCCACACGGGCGAGGTCAGGGTAACTCAGGTATACGGAGGTGTCGATTACCGTAACGGAGCTCAGAATTGCGTATATATCGAAAATTCGGGAAAAAGATGGGCGATGGGCGGTCCTACGAGATTTGAAAACATCAATTTCAAGGGCGATGTCAACGCAGCCAACAACTACATTCTTTTTATTGCTCAGTTTAACCCGATAGTAATGGGCAAGGGGATTCGGTCTGTAGATTTCAGCGGAAGCACCGTCGCGCAGTCTCTGGCTGTCCTCGGCGGATGTCAGTCGGGCATCGGCATATATGATACATCTGCACTTGATCTTGATGCTTCGATAAGCATCGAGAGTGGCAGGTTCGTCATAGTCGGATTCAGCCGTCATGTAAACAAGACCTACACAGGCTGTTCTCATATCAGCATTTCGGGTGGTGAGACAGTCAACCTGTACACAGGCACGGCAAACAACGGTGTCGGAGGAAGCGCCTCTGTCAGTATCACGGGCGGTAAGATAACAGGCAGAATATACTGCGATAATGATGTGAACTTCATCAGCGGTGATGTCAGGGTCAGCATATCGGGCGGTGATCTTTCGGGCTGCCGAGGCATTATCGGCAAGCCATCCGCAGGTACGGCTGTGCTTGACGCTTCAAGACATCCGCAGTACGATGCGGTCATGTCGACCGCTTCCGGCTTTGATACTGTAATAGAACCGGTAGCAGGCGATATCGACGGCGATCTTGCCCTTACCAACACGGATGCGACCTGTCTTCTCAGATATTTGTGCGGATGGACAGAGCCGGGATATGCATACGCGGATGTGAACTCCGACAGCAGGGTCACAAACAGGGATGCGGTCCTGATGATACAGGCGCTGGCAGGATGGGAGGTAAGGCTGGAGCGTGCCGTGTTCGATTATACATATACGGAGCTTCCGCTTCCCGATGTTGCTTATTCATCGGATGAATATAGCATCATATCAAAGGCAGAATACATAGACAGGACCACCTCGGGCTTTCTCGGACAGCTTGCGGGATTCCTTTCGGGGCATGAGTTTGCACAGAGCACCGAGGGCAAGTGTGCCGTCGGAATGCCAGACAGTAAATATAAGTATCTCGAGGGGATCTACGGCGTTGACCCGAGATGCGACAAGCATATCAAGCACGTAACGAGCGGTCTGTGGGAGGTCTGGTTTGACGATGACTTTTCTGTGGATGTTGTAAATCAGTACATTCTCTCGGATATGTACAGACAACACCGCACCGTCTGCCAGAAGCTTATAACCGACGGCTGGATAAATTACGACGTCTGGGATATGGGAGGCGGCCAGCGAAAGGCAGGCGCCTACGGCGTTATCTCGAGGCGCAACTATCTTCCCCAGTTTGCGGGAAATACAGAATATGACAACTGGTACAGCTACCTCAGCGAATCATATATCGGCACGGATACGCTTGGAATGAACGCCCCGGGAATGCCCGAAACGGCAAGAGAGCTTGCCGAGGTGTTCTCGCAGGTAACGGGCGACCGTGACAACATGCTCTGGGCGCAGATGTTTTGCGTGATGATCTCCCGTGCTTATTTTGAGAGCGATATCGAGGCACTCATCCGTACGAGTGCGGAGAGTGTTTTCCCGGACGGCTCATGGCCCCGCGAGGTAATTACCGACGTGTTTGAGGTGTATGAAAAGTATCCTGAGGATTGGAGAGCGGCGTACCGTGATTTCGAGTCCCGCCATTACCTCAAGGGAGATACCACGAACGCGGATACCGATATCAACTGCGGCTTTGTTATACTCGATCTTCTCTACGGCAAGGGGGATTTTGAAGAGACCTGCAGGATAGGAAGCCTCGCAGGCTACGATTGCGAGACTACCGCGGGCATCGCGCTGACTATCCTCGGTATCATGGGCGGAATGGATGTCCTTCCCGAGGAGACGAACGAGAAGATCTGGCAGGACGGCAAAGGTATCCTCGTTAACCTCGTCTGCCCCGCAGACCGCGATGACGAGGGAATATGGATGATCGCGGACGGTCTTGCCGAGAGGATGGAGATCGCCAAGGTCATCGAAAAGTACCAAAAGAACTTCGAGTCTGTGCTTGCCGAGCAGGGCGGAGCGATGGACGAATACTATTACTATATCCCGAAGCAGCAGCTGTCTTCCTACGATGCGACAGCTATTGTAAACGGCGACTTTGAGACGGGAGACCTTACGGGCTTTGAGCTGACGGGGGATGTCAGCATAATTCCCGTTGCCGTAACGGGAAGAAGCGCCGCCAAGCTTGAGAACAACGGCACTCTCACCTCCAAGGTGACGGGGCTTAAGAAGGGCGAGACCTATGCGTTTACCGCCTTTGTGAGAACGACGGACAACTCGAGCGCATTTCTCTTTGCGCGTGAGCAGGGAGGTGCTGACACCGTCACGGCAAGCGTGAGAGCGACCAAGGGAACGCCCAAATACGAGGCACAGAGCAACGTCAAGAGAACGCTGTTCTTCACGGCAACAGCCGCCGAGATGGAGATAGGTATCGCCTTTGTCGGAACGGGCGCGGAGTACGCTGTTGCGGATTC
>JAZMZS010000102.1:0-3232 GCA_045586105.1 Eubacteriales bacterium
ACTTAACCTTTGCTCTATCACCCTTGGAGTAAGCAGTCTCGGAGATTACGTTTACTTCCTCGGTGTAAGGATCAAACTCGGTCTGCACGTAGGTAAAGCCGTTGATACGGGAGATGATCATAGCGGCATCCTTGCCAAGACCGTTCAGGATAACGCGAAGGGGCTTCACGCGAACCTTGTTTGCGTTCAGAGCGATCTTGATTGCGCCCTCTGCTGCTGCGAAGGACTCGTGTCCTGCCAAGAAGCAGAAGCACTCGGTCTCCTCAGACAGAAGCATAGCACCCAGATTTCCGTGACCCAGACCAACCTTACGGTTCTCTGCTACCGAGCCGGGGATACAGAAGGACTGAAGTCCGATACCGATGGCAGCTGCTGCCTCGGATGCCTTCTTGCAACCCTTCTTGATTGCGATTGCCGCGCCAACGGTGTATGCCCACTTTGCATTCTCAAAGCAGATGGGCTGGGTCTCCTCTACGATCTTGTAGGGATCGATGCCATAGGCGTCGCAGATCTCCTTACACTCGTCGATGGAGTTGATGCCGTATTCCTTAATTGCCGCGAGGATCTTCGCCTCACGTCTCTCGTAACCTTCAAATTTTGCCATGATACATTCCCTCCTTCTTATTCCTTACGGGGGTCAATGTACTTTGCAGCATCATTGAATCTACCGTATGTACCCTTGGATTTCTCGTATGCCTCGTTAGGCTCCATGCCCTTTTTGATGAAGTCGGTCATCTTGCCGGGGGACACGAACTCGTATCCGATAACCTCGTTGTTCTCGTCGAGAGCCATTCTGGTGCAGTAGCCCTCGGTCATCTCGAGGTAACGAACGCCCTTTGCCTTGGTTCCGTACATAGTACCGACCATGGATCTCTCGCCCTTACCGAGGTCTTCCATGCCGGCACCGATAACAAGACCGCCCTCGGAGAATGCAGACTGGCTGCGGCCGTATACGATCTGGAGGAACAGCTCTCTCATTGCGGTGTTGATAGCATCGCAAACGAGGTCCGTGTTAAGAGCCTCAAGAAGGGTCTTGCCGGGGAGGATCTCAGCTGCCATTGCAGCGGAGTGGGTCATACCCGAGCAGCCGATGGTCTCAACGAGTGCTTCCTCGATGATACCGTCCTTTACGTTGAGGGAGAGCTTGCACGCTCCCTGCTGGGGTGCACACCAGCCCACACCGTGGGTGTATGCGGAAATGTCAACGATCTCTTTTGCCTGTACCCATTTGCCCTCTTCGGGAATAGGAGCGGGACCGTGGTGCGGGCCCTTGGCAACTACACACATGTGCTCTACTTCGTTTGAGTAAATCATGTTTTGTTTCTCCTTGTGAATTTATGTTTTTTAAAAAAATAAGCTGTGGGGTGAAGCTGTAAGCTTTTTGCTGAGTTTACAGTTTACAACTATGAATGATATGATTGTTTTTGACAAAACATTCATAGTTTTTCTTTCATGGTGTTGACAGACGATACGAGCATTCTCCTGATGCTTACACAACGACCGTGAAGATCAGAATATTCATCTTCGGTCAAGGAATTGGTTTCGAACATGATTATTATCCAATAATCTGTTTCATTGCACTCCTTAAGAGCTATCTCAAATTTTGAAATAAAATCTTTTGTACCTTGTGCATATTGAGCCTCATGGATGTTTGCACCAATTGAAGTCCCTGAACGCAATAATTGATTTACAAGTGCGCCCTCGACACCTCTTTTTTTCAGTTCTCGGCACAGATATATAATGATTTTTGCCAATTCTTTCGAATTATCTCTTAAAATGCTATCGGACATGGTCAACATTCCTTGGTTATTAAGTTTTAGGTTTTCAACCTTTAAACTTTTTCGAGTTCAACACTCGAAAAATCATAACTTGCCGAAGGCAATCATAACTGCAAACGTGCTTTGCTGAAAAAAGATATTGAGTTTACAGTTTACAACTATGAATTTTGCTAAAGCAAAACGTTATGATATGAATGCTTTTGGCAAAGCATTCATAGTTGAGAAATTGTAAAATTTTATTTTACAATTTCTCCGTAGCACTCGCCAAACGCGCACGCTGCGTTTGCCTCGTCGGTGTCGAGGTGAACTGCCGCTGCGAAGTTGGGATTAACGCGGACTACAACGTCGTCGAAAATGGTGGTTCTGTCCTCAGACTCGATCTTGAGCTTTACTATCTCCTTGTCGGAAACGCCGTACTCTGCAGCGTCCTCGGGAGTAAAGTGGATGTGTCTCTTTGCTACGATAACTCCGTAGTCTATATCGACCTCGCCTGCGGGTCCTACGAGCTTAAGGCCGGGAGTGCCTGCAACGTCGCCCGACTCTCTTACGGGAGCGGAAACGCCGAGGGTACGTGCATCGGTGAAGGATACCTCTACCTGGGTGTCCTTACGTGCGGGTCCGAGAATGATTACGTTTGCGATAGACTTCTTGGGTCCTACGAGGGTAACTCTCTCCTCGCATGCGAACTGACCGGGCTGGCTGAGGTCCTTCTTGTGAGTAAGGGTAGCGCCCTTGCCGAACAGAGCCTCGATATGCTCCTCGGTGAGGTGTACGTGACGTGCGGAAGTCTCTACGAGAACTTTAGTCTTCATAATAGATGTCCTTTCGTATTATAATAGTTTTTTCCATACGTAAATATAATAGCATATCCTCGGCGGAATTTCTATACCTTTTTTCAAAAAAAACAAAAATTTAACGATTTTTAGCACTACTGACAAAAAGAGAAGAAAAAATGAGTTTTTTTGCAGAAAAAGGGGGAAAAATCTTGAAAACGAGCGTACACCGTGCTATAATTCTATCAGTATTTCCACAGGAGGTATAGAAAAATGGATATGCTCAGGAAAATTTGGCCCACCCCCTTCAAGATCAAGGAAAAGGACGTTGCTTCATTTATTATCCAGCTCGTGATCTTCCTTGTTATCACCGCTGTCATCGGCTGGGTCATCTCTCTGCTCGCAGGTATCAAGATAATCGGTCTGATCTTCGCCCTCGTCGGCTCGCTTATGGAGATCTACGGTATTGTCGGTATCGTGCTGTGCGTGCTTAAGTTTCTCGGTAAGGTAAAATAAGCTCCGAGCGGATGCAAGGGACTTCGGTCCTTTGCATCTTTTTTTGTCGAGGATCGGATCTATTGGAAAAGCAACGCTACGCTCATCCGTCGTCACCTTTATAATAAATTTGATTTTCGCACAAGCGAAGATCCTCCTTACTTCTTACTTCTTACCTCTTCCCTA
>JAZMZS010000103.1:0-7646 GCA_045586105.1 Eubacteriales bacterium
CGTGTGTGAGGGTCGCTATGCGAGTTTTAAACAGAGATTTTTGTTCAGGTCAAGGCGCATCGAGCGATGGTGTATAAGCATACTCCGAGCTCGGGCAACGCAGACATGGGCAAAAATATCGTTTAAAACCGATATGAGTTCGACTCTCCTCGGCTATACCATGAGGTATACTATGCATCAAACGATCGAACTTTCAAAAACCCGGGTAACGGACATTATTGCATCGGGCAAGGCGATCCACTCTGAGCTCGGGCAAGAGCTTATAGACCGACTCGGCAGCGAGCTTGGAATTGAGGTTATTGCGTGCTATTTCAGCAGTTCTGCAGGAGTCGCAGAAAAAGAAATAAAGCGTAGCTTTTTACCGTTCATTGCCCCGAAAAAGGAACGATACGTTTCTCGCTTTGCTCATTTGACGGTGTACGTAAATAGCATTATAGTGCCCGATTCCGACGAGTCGAAAGAAGCTATAAAGTGTACATTCGAGCAATTGCTCCAAGATCACGGTTTAGAGATACCCTATCACGGAGAGCTCTCCCCCGAAGATTCCGAGCTGCCTGTCGAATACTCATTTGTGACGATGTCGGAGAGCTTCATCGGGCTTGCCTTATATCACGTATTGTCTAACTCTGCAAAAGCCGTCGGCAGAAACAAAACGCTCGCTTACTATAACGCCCGAGTATATTGCGGTTGGGACGATAAGAGAAAGATAATGCGTCACGTTATAGCGGTAGTTTTAGAATCTCACAAAGCCGACATTATCGAGCTTGCGCGGACGGGAGGCTTGATAGAGGAGCTATTTGAGACTGTCAAAAAATTTGATAAATGCGGCATTATGACAAAGGATATCTACGCTCCGAGATTCGTCGTTTGGTCGGATCTGTCGGAGGATGAAAGATTCGGGCTTCTGCGAGGCTGAGAAAAGTAAGATTAGGAGTAACAATAATATGGACAAACGTCGTTTATTCAAGATAATCAACAGCTCGCAGACCTTAAGCAAATGGTTTCGGAATAAACATATCGAGGGATTGCTAAAGCGGTTCTTCGGAGAGGACGTGATAGATTATGTGCGCCATAAAATGATCACGGCATCAGATCCTTGCCCTATTGTAATGACCGACATTTGTGTTAACATACCCGAATTTTATGAAGATGGGATAAAGAATTCGGAATGTGCCGTTCTCTTTCACAAGTACCTTCTCGACGAATGCGGGATAAGCGCAAAAGGAAGTTATTTATATGGAGCTCCGGATAGCGGGCAGCTGCTGATCAGAATTTGGGCAGATGATAACGATACGTCAAGCAAACTGCTGAACGGAAGGATATATCGGGTGATCCGTCCATCCAACGAGTGCTTTTATCCTATCATAGACTGCCTACGAAAGGCATTAGAGCAGCATGATGAAAAGTGTTATAATATGGTAACCGAGCTGAAAGAAATGCAGAAAAAGCGCGACTCGGGACAAGCACCGAAGGAAAGACCTTCTCTCCACATAACTCTCTTTTCTTTAAGCGGAATATACAAAGCCAATCTTTTTGGCCGTACTGCTAAAAAGGCAACCGACACGCTGCGTAGAGAATTCCCCGAATATGAACGTTTGGATTGCTTCCCTACCTATGCATTGTATGACGGAATAGACTCTTGCCACGAGTTTCTCTTTTTCACCCCCGAGGATGAAAAGAAGGCTATTGAGTGCGGTGACGTCGAGAAAATGACCGAGATCACCTATGATATCGTGTGTCAATACGACGAATTGAGGGCAATATCCAAAGAAGACTATCATCCAAAAACATCAAACCATAGGATGTACACGAGGGACGAATTGTTCACCATAGCAAGGAGCTATTAGAAAGATCAAGGCTGTTACCGATGCTTTTATCACATCGGTAACAGCCTTTTGTTGATAGACTAAGGCTACGCTCAAGTGAGCCTTCTCCAAGGGGGGAGAAGGTGTCTGCGCGACAGGGTGCCCTGAAAATGGTCACATTTTCAAGGGATGTCGGACAGCAGACGGATGAGGCTGCTAAAAGACGTTTGACTTCGTTAGGGTCTGATGTTCGTTTGTTTTGGTAGGGATTGCTACGCTCTTAAATGTCTTTTTCTGCCTCTTTCGGCATCGACGCTGAAGCGTTACGGAGCATACTCATCCACCGCAAGCGGTCCCCCTTCCCTTCCTTAGGGAAGGCAACGCTACGCTCATCGTCGTTTATTTGTATTATTTTTTACATAACGAGCATAGTGTTCTAACAGTTTTGCGCAAGTCAAAACAAAAACAGTATTTACAATCCGCTTTTGGGGGTTCGGGGCAGCTCGCCCGTTACTTTCTTGTATATCTTATAGAAATGCGAGGTATCGTAAAAGCCGAGAGCCTCCGCTATCATTTCGGTCGTCCAGAGTGAGGAGGTAAGCAGCTCCTTTGATTTTTCTATTCTGAGGCGGTTACGCCAATCGGCGGGAGAAACACCGCCCGAGAACGCCTTAAATCGGGTACGGAAGTAGCTCTCGGAGAGGAAGCACATTGACGCAAGCTCGCCGATAGAGGTATTCTCTCCGAGGTTTTCCTCGATATGCTTTATAGCGGGAAGCAGGGCTGAGAATTCCTCGGGAATGGGGCTTGAGTCCATCACGTGTGCGCTCATGCTCGAGAGTATTTCGTAGAGTGCCGCCTTTATATTACATATATTTGAAGAAAGCGACAGATACGACTCAAACACGCGCAAAAAGAGCTTACGCACGCTTGACGACTTATCGTCGTGCCAGACCATGTACTTCTCTTTTATGATAAGCTCCTCGCCCGAGTCGTCGAGCAGCTTAAACTTGATGCAGGCGGTGTGTCCCATCTTCTCCCCGCGCTCGAGCACCGTATGTGAGACGTAGGGTGCTCCTTGAGATATAAACACTATTGCGGAGGGCTCAAGCACGAAAAGCGGTTCTGCATCCTGGTGCTGCTTTATCTCTCTTTTTCCCTCTATCGTATAGGAAAGAACGTGCTCAAGCCTTCCCTCCTCATGGTGGAGGTTCAGGTTTCCGTCCTTCCAATACTGCTCTACTGCAGAAACCGAGGTGACGTTTACACTCGTCCTCAAAAGCTCCTCAAAGGTTATTTCGCGCATGGCGTCCTCCAAAAAGTCGAATTTTACAATTTTATGAGTTGCAATGTACATTGTAATACATTTTTTTGTAAATTACAATAAGGATAGAAAAAAATTATAATAAAATAACTATGCAAAGTTTATTTTTGTAAACGGAAAGGACAGGTCATGTTAAACTACAAGCTGAAGGTCGGACTCGTTCCTCTCCGCCGTGACGTTACTCCCCGCCCCGGTATATTCAACTGGGAGATCGCAGAGGCTCGCGGACGTGAGATCACCGACTACATCAAGGCAAACTACGCAACCCCCGACACCGAGTTCGTTGATATCATCGGAGTCAACCCCGTTGACGTAATGATAAACGAGGACGACGCCGAGTGGATATGCAACCACTTCAAGGCTGAGGGCGTTGACTGTGTGCTCTTCATCAACGCTAACTTCGGAAACGAGGAAGCGATCGCTTACGTAGCAGACAAGATGAAAAAGCCCGTCTGCATCTGGGCTCCTCTTGACGAGAGAATAGACGCCGACGGTATGAGATACACCGACTCCCAGTGCGGTGTGTTCGGAGCGTCGAGACTTCTGCAGCGCCTCGGCATTCCTTTCTCTCACATAGAAACGAGCAAGGTAGGAAGCGAAGAGTTTGACCGTGACTTTGAGAGATTCCTCAACGTTTCCTGCATGGTCAAGAACTTTGACGGCATCCGCGTTGGTGTCGTAGGACTTCGTCCAAAGCCCTTTACCTCGGTAATTTTCAACGAGGGTGAGCTTATGCAGAAGTTCGGTATCAGATGCATTCCGATAAACCTTGCGGTTATTATAGACAAGTACAACAGGATCCTTGAGGAGTGCAAGGAGGAGCTCGCGGAGGGTGCGGCGCTTCTCGCTTCGAGATACGAGATGGACGATCTTACCCCGCCTCTGCTCGAGAAGGTCTACGCTTTCGTTATTCTGTACCGCGATCTGCACGAGGAGTACAAGCTCGACGCTATCTCGGCTGAGTGCTGGACTGCAATGCAGCTCGGTGTCGGTGCTATGCCCTGTACCGCTTACAGCATTCTCGCAGACATGGGTTACATCATATCCTGCGAGTCCGATATGCACGCGGCTCTTACGATGGTGCTTCTCAGATGCGCGTCGAGAGGCAAGAAGGTTCCCTTCCTCGGTGAGTTCACTATCCGCAATCCCCAAAACAAGAACTCCGAGCTTCTCTGGCACTGCGGCCCCTTTGCTTATTCTCTGCGCGATCCCGCAGTTGTCGCAAAGAACGTGAACATGCGTCAGTGGTTCAAGGTCAAGGACGGCGAATACACGATAAGCAGGCTCGATCAGGACAACGGCAAGTATTCCATCCTCAACGGAAACATCAAGTCCTGCGACGGACCTTACACCTTCGGTACGTATCTCTGGGCTGAGTTCGACTCTCTCAAAAAGTGGGAGGATAAGCTCATCGACGGTCCTTACATCCACCACATGGTAGAGATCGAGGGCGACTACACAGCGGAGCTTGCCGAGTTCTGCAAGTACTATCCCGAGATCGCCAACGACGTAATGTGATCCCGCCCTTTATTTGATTTATAAAAAACATATACATAAACACGAAAAAGGAGAAAGAAAAATGACTGATTTTCTTTTTGACATGATCCTTACCGAGCTTGAAGACGCGGTAGGACGTGAGAACTGCTCTACCCGCGAGGTAGACAAGATGACGCACGGCGTAGACTATTACTGGCTCTCCCGTATGTGGTCCGACAGAGGACTTCGTATGCCCGAGGCTGAGTACATAGTATCCCCTAAGGATGCAAAGGAGGTCAGCGCCGTTCTTAAGATCGCCAACTACTACAAGATCCCCGTTACCACCTGGGGTGCAGGCGGCGGAACGCAGGGCGGTGCAATTCCCGTATGCGGCGGTATCCTTCTCGATACCAAGAGAATGAACAAGATCTACGACGTTAACACCGAGGGCATGTACATCGCGAGCGGCACGGGTGCTATCTACAAGCATATCGAGTGGGCTGCAAACGAGGTAGGCAAGGCAACGATGCACTATCCTTCCTCTCTCACCTGCTCCACCGTCGGAGGCTTCCTTGCTCACAGAGGTATCGGTGTCGTTTCTACCAAATACGGTAAGATAGACGACATGGTACTCCAGATGGAAGTAGTTCTTCCTAACGGAGATATCATCGAGACCTCTCCCGCCCCCAAGCACGCTGCAGGTCCCGACCTCAACCAGATCTTCATCGGAAGCGAGGGTACTCTCGGCGTTATGACGAAGGCACAGATGAGGATCTACGATATGCCCGAGGAGAGACGCTTCCGCGGATTCCTCTTCAAGGACATGACCGGTGCGTTCCACGCTGCAAGAGAGCTTCTGCAGAAGTTCAAGCCCTCCGTAATGAGACTTTACGACCCCGCCGAGACCGCTTCTCTTATCAAGAAGATCGTCGGTGTTGAGCGCGAGGGTGCGTTTATGAACGTAGCGTACGAGGGCGTTAGCGAGATGGTAGAGCTCGAGGAGAAGATCCTGCTTGAGACCTTCGCTAAGTACGGCGCTGAGGACCTCGGCTCCGAGTACGGCGAAAAGTGGTGGAAGGAAAAGATCACCTTCTTCTATCCCGGACACATGATGGACCTTCCCCAGATGTTCGGTACTATGGACACCATCGCTCCCTTCGGAAAGATCGAAAAGATCTACTGGGCAATGAAGGAGGCTATCGAGACCAACTTCCCGATGGCACGCTTTATCGCTCACTTCTCTCACTGGTACGAATGGGGCGCTATGGTCTACGACCGCTTTATAGTTGATAATCCTCCCCAAGATCCTCACGAGGCTCTCAGACTCCACCAGGCTATCTGGACCTGCGGTGTAAGAACTGCTCTCGCTAACGGCGGTGTAGTTAACGACCACCACGGCGTTGGTATCAAGCTCGGGCGTCTCATGAAGGAGCAGTACGGTCCCGCTATGCAGGTATTTACCGGTATTAAAAAGGAGCTTGACCCCAACGGCATCATGAACCCCTTCAAGCTCGGTCTCTAATAGGTTTTCAAGGAGGTATAGATAATGAATTTTTCTCAGAATGCTAAACACATTATAGAAAACTGCCGTTTCTGCTGGATGTGCCATCACATCTGCCCCGTAGGAAACGCAACCGGTCAGGAGAGAAACACCGCAAGAGCAAGAGCGCTCGTTCTGTCTCTCGTTAACAGAGGCGCAGCTGAGCTCACTCCCGACATTATCGACAATATGTACGAGTGTACCCTCTGCGGCGGATGTACCGCAGACTGCTGCACCGGCTTTGATCCCATCGCATTCGTAAAGGAGCTCAGAGCAGGTGCGGCTCTCGAGGGCAAGACCCCCGATTACGTAAACGCGCTTCTCGACAACTTCGACGCTAAGGGCAACATCTACGGCAAGGACATGTGCTCCTGCCTCGCTGACGAGATAAAGGCTAACGAAAAGAAGTCCGACACTCTTCTCTTCCTCGGTCAGGATGCAAGATACGTTATGTGTGAGAACGCAAAGGACGCTATCAAGCTTCTGAACGTAGCAGGCGTTGACTTTACCGTTCTTGCAGACGAGCCGGACTCCGGCTACGCCTTCGACACTCTCGTTGGTGCAGTTGAAGAGACCCGTGCTATCATGGAGAAGGCTGCTGCTACTCTCAACGGCTACAAGACCGTAGTTGTATACGATCCCGCTGATGCAAAGACCTTCATCCGTCAGTATAAGGAGTGGGGCATTGAGCTTACTTGCGAGATCGTTACCTATTCCGCTTACGTAGCCGAGCTTGTCAAGGCAGGCAAGTTCAACATAAAGAAGTGCGAGTGCACTCTTGCATATCAGGATCCCGCTCTTCTCGTCCGTGAGCTTGAGGAGACTCAGCCCGCAAGAGACATCATCGCCGCTTGCGCTAATCTCAAGGACTTCATGCTCTCCGGAAAGGGCACCATGTTTGCAGGTAACCTCATCATGAGCACCTACAACAAGAATTCTATGGATCTTATCGCAAAGCAGAGACTTGCAGAGGCGGTTCGTCTCGGAGTTGACGGCGTAGTTTGCGCTTCCGTAAGCGAGTACGCTCTTATGAACGAGAACAAGCCCGAGGGTCTGAAGGTATTCACGCTCGAGCAGCTTATCCTCTCTCACCTTGCATAAAGTTCGAAGGAATAAAAATTCAAAGGAGCGTTAAGCTATGTTAGTTGAATTCAAGCAGATACTGAAAATGGCAGAGGATGGCGACTTCGCCATCCCCGCCTTCAACGTATATAACATGGAGACGGTAATGGCTGTATTCAATGCAGCCGAGGCTTGCAAGGCTCCCGTCATCATGCAGGTATACCCCAGACTTATCAAGGAGGAGTGCGGATACTTCCTCGCTCCCTCCATCCTTGCGGCGGCTGCGAAGGCTTCCGTTCCCGTATGCTTCCATCTCGACCACGGTCCTTCTGAGTCCGAGGTCACAAAAATGCTTCGCTGGGGCGCAACAGGAATTATGATCGACGGTTCTGTACACAGCTTCGAAGACAACATCGCGCTTACAAGGCACATCGTTGAT
>JAZMZS010000104.1:0-7402 GCA_045586105.1 Eubacteriales bacterium
TTAGGACGGCAGACTATGGGCAGTAAATCCCGAAAACGGATTCTTCGGCGTTGCTCCCGGAACCAACGCAAACTCTAATCCCAACGCTCTTGCTACCTGCCAGAAAGATACCATCTTCACCAACGTCGTTCACAACACCGCAAACAACACCGTTTGGTGGGAAGGGCTCGACAAGAATCCTCCTGCAGAGGCTATTGACTGGAAGGGCAACAAGTGGGATTATACCAAGTACAACAAGGCTGACAAGTCAACCTGCGGCGCTCATCCCAACTCCCGCTTCACCGCTAAGGCCGAGAACTGCCCCTGCATATCGAGCGAGTTCAACTCTCTCGCAGGCGTTCCCGTTTCCGCTATCGTATTCGGCGGAAGACGTGCAAAAACCGCTCCTCTCGTTTACCAGTCCACAAGCTGGAGAAACGGTACCTTCGTCGGATCTATCATGGCGTCCGAGACCACTGCAGCTGCTACAGGTGCTGTCGGCGTAGTTCGCCGCGATCCTATGGCTATGCGTCCCTTCGTCGGCTACAATATGGGCGACTACTGGAAGCATTGGCTCAACATGGAAGCTTCCATCCCGAACGCTCCCAAGATATTCCACGTTAACTGGTTCCGTACCGACGACGAAGGCAACTTCATCTGGCCCGGATTCGGTGACAACATGCGTGTTCTTCTCTGGATCCTCGACAGATGCGAGGGCAAGGTTGACGCAGTTGAGACTCCTATCGGCTTTGTTCCTAAGGCTGAAGACATCGATATCGAGGGTCTCGAGGATGTTACCGTCGATACCATCCGTGAGCTTCTCACCGTTGACAACAAGTCCTGGCTCGACGATATCGCTAACATCAAGGAGTTCTACTCTCTCGTCGGCGACAGAGTTCCCGCTGAGCTTTACGAAGAGCTTGCAGCACTCGAAGAAAGACTCTCTAAGTAATTTCCGAACCACAAAATTTTATAAGAATAATGCCGTGCTCGGATTCGAGCACGGCATTATTGTTTTTACAGCATAGGAAATAACATAATAAAGAACGATTTTACTAAGTGCTACATCCGCCATGCCATCCTCGAAGGAACACCTGTGCAACCGGAGGACTTGAGAACGAGAATTAGATACGACGCTTTGTTTTCGCACTATATTTTTTCATCTGCGCGATCTTCAAATACATGACAGCAGTACAAGAAAAGCAAAGTGCCGTCCCTTTGATCTCCGACTCTGATCCTTCGGTCGCTTCGCTCCCTCAAGGATGACAGTCTCGAAGTTAGCTATGCCAAATACTTTACGTAGTTTCCCCATGCAACAAACAATAAGGAGGACTTTTTTCAAAGCCCTCCTTATTGCTATCTGATATAGAAGTTAAGGATCAACCGACAGGAACGTATGTTGTATCAAGAGTAACCTTGTCGGTGTTTGCCTGAGCCCAAGCAATAACTGCCTCGGCATCCGCTTCGGTATGGATCACAACAAGAGCACCCGATGCGGAGGAGAAAGCATTATCTCCAACCACAGTCACACTCTTGGTGAGGTAAGCATCCGTAAGCGCTGTGTTCATAAACGCAGAATCGAGAACGGTAATTACTCCGTCACCGAAGGTAACGCTCGTTACACCCGATCCCATAAAGCACTTTTCGCCGATCTCTTTAACAGTTCCGGGGATCGCGATCTCACCGGTGAGAGAAGAGGTATTCGCGAATGCATAATCCTGAAGCATCTTGAGACCTTCGGGAAGCTCTATTTCTGCAAGAGACGAGCAGTTATAGAATGCATAAGGATGAATGTTAACTACAGTTTCGGGAATGTTAACGTTTGTAAGTGCAGTACAGTTATAGAACATCTTTGATGTGATTCCCAGAACGTCAGCCTCGATAGTTACGGCTGCAAGATCGGAACAGCTGTAGAATATGCCGTTTCCTAATGTTGTACAAGTTTCGGGGATCACAAATGAAGTTATTCTGGATTCTGCAAATGCATAATTACCGATAGCGGTAATATCTCCGTTTACGGTAACTGTAGTAAGATCTGCACAGTGATCGAATGCCTTTACAGGAATCTCGGTGATCTGAGAAGGAATAACGATAGTGGTCAGACCGCTCTTGAAGAAGCAGTACGAGCCAAATGACGTAAGTGCTTCGGGAAGAGTTATGCCGGTAAGAGCTCCGCACTCGTAGAAAGCCTTATCGCCGATAACTGTTACAGTCTCGGGAAGAGTGATGCTTCCTGCAATTCCGGATGCCTTGAATGCATCTGTGCTTATCGTTGTAAGATTTGCGGGGAGATCAACAGATGCAAGTCTCGTTGCATTCATGAACGCCTTAGTTCCGATAACGGTTACCGTTTCGGGAATCACAATGCTCTCGAGAACGCCGCACTGGAGGAATGTATTGTCCGCAATCGCGGTAAAGGTTCCGTCAAATGTTATAGAGCTGAGAGCAAAGTTGCGTGCGAAAGCATATTCGGAAAGGGTCTCAAGCTTGGTTCCGAGATCAACTGTAACAAGGTCATGGCAATCTCTGAATGCATATCCCTCAACTGTCTTGAGGTTGTCATTGAAATCAACAGCAGTGATTCCGGAGAAGAGGAATGCCTTGAACTTGATGGTCTCAAGCTGGCTGTCTTCGGCAACTACCAGCTGCTTAAGATTAGATGTACCCTGGAATGCATAGGTGTCTATAGTTTTGATGGTAGATGCAAGAGTGACCTTTTCAAGAGATGTGTTATTAAGACAGAAGGATACGGGAACAGCGGTAACGCCCTCAGCAAATACGATCTCTGTAGCCCAGCGAGCAGGCCAAAGTCCTGCGGGAGAGCCTGTTCCGGTTATGGTAAGAAGTCCGGAGACACGATCGTATGTAAACTGACAATCTCCTGTGCTTCCGACCTGGATGGCTTCCTCGTCAGAGAATATGTTATTGCCGTCCTTGTCTACTATCGAGCCCTTGAATCCAAAGAAATCATCAACAGTCACGCTGTCTATGATACCATCGGCAACGACGATAGTTCCGTTGCCTGTATATGCAGCGAAGCTTGCGGCATCAACATTAAGATAAAGTGTTGTGCCTTCGGGAATGTTAGCCGTAAGTCCGCTCTTAGCGGGAGCAGTGCTGAGAGTAAACTCACCTTCAACGGTAAGCGTTCCGTTATCACGTACAACTACAGATGCTATACCAACAGTCTTTACAGCTGTATCCTTACCTCGTCCGTTGTTGAAATCATGTCCTGTATCGGATACGTATACCGTATTATACTGAGTACGATCGGGATCAACGGGAGCGGGAAGCTCACTTCCCTCTTCGATCACGCCCAAGAATGTCTCGGTGCGAATTCTTGAGTTGTCCTTGATATCGTTATAGAGCTCGGATGCAATGATAAGAACGGATCTGTTAACGTGAACCGCAGTGATATGATCGTAATTGTATGCGGATTCTCCGGAAAGTCCGTAGAAGATATCATGTCCGGCTCCGTCGGAAACGTAGTGATTCTCGTCCTGGCTGCCGGCTGTAAAGCTCTTCGAAATATCGAAGTTCTTTCCGATATAGACGGTCATTCCGTTAAGCATTCCCTGAGTATATCCGAGTCTGTCTGTCTGACAGAGGAAGTTGTTGATCTGTCCGCCGAGAAGGTTAATTCTGAGCGTACCGTCGGGAACGATGCTGTTTTCTTCGGTTACGTTACGAACAAATCCAAAGACCTTGTCAACGGATGCATTCTTATCGATCGTGATCTCAAGATCAACACCCTTAAGACTGTTTTCGGTGAGCATATAACCGGTGTTGAGATTCTGTCTTGCTGCACCGATGATCTCGCTCCAGTGTCCGCCCTCAACTACAAGGGTCGCGTCCTTTGCAGTATATTTAACGCCGCTCTGAGCGCCGAGGTTTATAATGAACGTACCGCTTCCGGTAACAGTAACGGTATCAGCAACCTTAAAGCTGTTGAAGTTACATATTATATAAAGTCCTGCGGTTCCTGTTCCCTTAATGTGAAGATTAGAAAACTCTGTTTCTCCCGCAAGAACAAAGCGAACGCTCTTGGAAATTACGTAATCAGCTCCGTCGCCCTCTGCAGTAACGTAGATCTTGCCGGTATGAGCGGGCTCGACGAAGTTAGCAGCCTGTGTAAAGGTTCCTGTAATAACGATAGTTCCGCCGTTAGCACCGATAAGTGCATATGCTCGAGCAAGAGTCTTTACCGCCGTATCTGCGCTGAGACCGTCGTTGGTATCATCACCTGAATCGGAGAGGTAGATAACGATATTATCAGTCTCGCTTGCCTTGACCACTCTCCAGAAATCCTCGTTGCGAGTCTTGCCGCTTGCCATTACGGTATCATATATTCCGTCGGCGATCACGAGCACGTTATTGGCGGGCATAGTTCCGGTTGCAGTAACTTTACTCGTATGGTAAGCGTACTTAGGAGAAATTCCGTAGAATACCATATTGGAGTCGGTACCGTATCTGGTATCGGGATCCATCGCAGCAACTCCATCAAAGGAAGCAGAAATATCAAAGGTATCAGCTATATTGACAGTCAGTCCGTTTTCAAATCCCTGTACGTAAGCCTTCTGATCGTTATGGCAGATAAAGTGAGTGATCACACCGCCGTTAAGATTTACGGTACAGGAGGAATTGGGTGCTATCAGGTTTCCGGGCGTGCTTCTGTGGAAAGCGAAAAGCTTTGACACAGTTACGTTACCACCGATATTAAAGACGAGATCATGATCCTTGAAATTATCGGCAGTTTTAGTAACACTTCCGGTGACGGTAAGACCGCCTCTCATTACACCGAACACCTCGGTCCATCTACCGCCGTTAAGTGTAATAGCTACGTCTCTTGCCGAGCCAAAGTCATATCCGTCTTTCTGTCCGCCGACACCGAGAAGAACGTCCTTTGTGCCGGTAACAGCAAACGTGTCTGTTGCGGTAAACGCATTGTACAAACAAATAAGGTAGAATGATCCGGAGGTAGTATCAAGAGTAATATTGTCAAACGCTGTAGGTCCGCCGATGTAGTAACGGTAGCCTCCGCCCATGACATATTGGGCAGTAGAATCGTAGCCCTTGATAACTACGGTACCGGTATGGGTCGGAGCTTTGAAGTTTGCGGAATGTGTAAAGCTGCCTACGACAACTATAGTTCCGCCCTCTGCACCGAGCTTATGATAAGCCGTGGTGATCGACTTTATAGGAGTCTCGGGGGTCAAGCCGTCGTTAGAGGAAGCACCGCTGTTTGAGATATAAACTACTTTATCGGAGCCGGGGATAGATCCCGAATGAACAACTTCTGCAAAATCTGCAAGACGTATCTTCTTGTCCGAGGTAACTCTGTCATAGATCTCGTCATCGACTATAAGAGTGTTACATTCTATCGAGGAGGATGCGGTTATTCTCGAGTCGTCATAAGCACACTGAGGAGATAGACCGTAGTAGATCTTGCTTGTATCACCCGTCGCAAGTCTCGTGTCGGGATCAATGTTTGCAACACCGTCAAACGAACCTTCAAGATCAAAATTCTTGGTAATTCTTACTGTAAGACCGTTCTCATATCCCTGACAGTATGCTCTCTGGTCATTATGGCAGAGGAAATGAGTGATGGTTCCGCCGTCAAGATTGACGGTGCACGAAGAATTGGGAGCAACGAAATCACCCGATGAAATAGATCTGTTGAAAGCAAAGAGCTTTCCTATAACGGTATCGCCGCTGACGTTTATGGTAACGTTGTGGTCCTTGAAATCATCAGCAGTCTTGGTCACATCGCCGTCAGCGGTGGCGATAGTAAGAGACTGCCTCATACCGCCGATGACCTCCGACCATCTACCGCTTTTAAGAGTGATGGTAACGTCACGTGCAACACCAAAGTCCGTGCTGCCTCCGACAGTGGAATCTCCCTGTCCGCCGGCTACAACAAAAACGTCCTTAGTTCCTGTAACCTCAACGGTCTCGGTAGCAGTAAAATCGTTGTAATTACATACGATCATTAAGTAATAAGAGCTTGCATCAATTGTAAGATTGTTGAATACAGTCTCACCGCCGAGGAAGAATCGCACGCCCTTGGACATCGTATAGACCGCAGAAGGATCGGCACCCTCAATGGTTATCGACTTCTCGTGATCGGGAGCAATAAAGCTCGAAACCTGGGTAAAGGTGTCTACGATAATGATCCTGCCTCCTCTTTCCTTGAGGAGCTTATAAGCGTGAGTTATAGTTCTGACAGGAGCATCGGCACTAAGACCATTGTTGGTATCTACACCGTTGTCGGAAATGTATACGTCGATAGGAGTCAACGTCTCACTCTTCTTTTTAACTTCAGCGAAATCGTCAAAGCGGATCTTGTTATTTGCCATGACGCTGTCATATATGCTGTCGTCAATAACGAGGGTGTTGCAGGATACTAAGCCCGCTGCAGTCACAACGGAAGCATCGTATGCAGAGAGTGCGGTAATTCCGTAGAACAGTTTATTAGCATCAAGTCTGGTATCGGGGTCAACCGTTGTAACGGCATCAAACGAGCCGGAGAGATCGAAACCCGGTCCAATATTGACGGTCAATCCATTCTCATATCCCTGAGCACGAGCTTTCTGATCGTTATGACAGATGAAATGAGTAACAACTCCGCCGTTAAGATTTATCGTACAAGAGGAATTGGGCGCAATAAAATTGGATGTAGCAATGGTACGGTGTAATGCAAAGAACTTTGATACTACCGCACTTCCGCCGATATTGAAGGTAACGTTGTAATCCTTGAAGTCCTCGGTGGTCTTTGTAACGGATCCGGAAACTCCCAAGCCCTGTCTCATACCTCCGATAACCTCGGTCCACCTACCTCCGTTGAGGGTGATCTCAACGTTACGCGCTGCCCCGAAATCGGTCGCTCCCGACTGAGATGCAACAGCCAGCAATACATCCTCTGTACCGGTAACGGAAAAGTTCTCGGTAGCAGTGAACTGATTGAACAGACAGATAACGTAAAACGATCCTACCGACGCGTCAAGAACAATATCGTCAAATACGGTAGGTCCGCCAAGGAAATAGCGGCGTCCTGCACTCATATACATCTTCGAATCGGCAGAATTACCGGTAATGGTAACCGTACCCGTATGTTCAGGGGCACTGAAGTTAGCCGTTTGTGTAAAGGTACCGACTATTGAGATAGTACCTCCGTCATCTCCGAGAAGAGCATACGCTCTCGAGATAGTTTTAACGGGAGCATCAGCGCTCAAGCCGTCATTTGTGTCAGCACCGGTATCCGAAAGATAGATCGTCTGCGGAGCCGCAGTATCGGTCGTATCCGCAGATACGCTGACAGTTGCAAATATGCCAAAAGGTATTGCCAACAAGCATACAAGCAAAAGTGAAATAAACCTTTTCATTATTAACCTCCATGATGATAATTTATATTTATTTATTTCTA
>JAZMZS010000105.1:0-4848 GCA_045586105.1 Eubacteriales bacterium
CGTATGTGCCGAGTCAGAGAGTATCAGTGACTTTGTTTCTGTAATGATGAAGGCAATAATCCTCTCTACAGTCTCCCTGATGCTGGCGATACTTATTGCGATCTATTTTGTTACCGAGCGCACGATAGTACCTCTCAAAAATATGCTGAGAGCTGTAAAGAGCTTTTCAAGAGGAAAGCTCGATGCAAGAGTGCCCGTGAGCGGTAATGATGAGTTTACCGAGCTTTCGGCTGCATTCAATCAGATGGCTCAATCGCTCGAGCACCAGGAAAATCTGCGCCGTACATTCCTTGCCAACGTTTCTCACGATCTGAGGACCCCCATGACAACGATAAGCGGTTTCGTGGATGGCATAAAGGACGGTGTTATTCCGCCCGAGAAGCATGACTACTACCTCGATATAATATCAAGCGAGACCAAGCGGCTCTCGCGCCTTGTATCCACGCTTCTCGATATATCCAGGATGCAGGCAGGCGAGAGAAAGTTTGAGATGACCAACTTCGACATCTGTGAGATGGCTCGCGAGATACTGATCAGCTTTGAGGCTCAGATAGAGCAGAAAAAGCTGGATGTCGAATTTTTGACCGACAAGGACAACATGCTCGTTTCGGCAGACAAGGATGCGATCCACCAGATACTCTATAACATCTGCGACAACGGCATAAAATTCGCTCAAGAAAAGGGAAAATATATTATTACCATAAAACAGATCTCCGGCAAAAAGATCTCTGTCTCCGTCTACAATGAAGGCATCGGAATTCCGTCAGAGGATCTTCCCTTCGTCTTTGACCGTTTCTATAAGAGCGACAAGTCCCGCGGTCTTGATAAAACCGGTGTCGGGCTCGGTCTTTATATAGCAAAAACGATAATCGATGCTCACGAGGAGCAGATATTTGTCAGAAGCGAGTACGAAAAGAACTGCGAATTTGTCTTTACACTCGCTCAAGGAAAGTAATACGGCAGCGTTGAAACGCTTAGCAAAAACGAGTTTTACGTAATTTCCTATGCGGCAAAAAACAGGTTATATCAAGCTCCGCTTGATATAACCTGTTTCTCATTTACAAAGCAATTCAAAAAGGCGGGTATATACGTGAGTGACGGCGGCACGGCGGACGTTATTTCTGCCGAGATCTCCGAAGAGGATCCGCTCGGTATGAATATCACCGTTTACATAGAAACCGAAGCACACACACCCGACGGGCTTTTCGGCGCTTCCGCCGGATGGCCCTGCAATGCCCGAGATGCCGACGGCGACCTCGGCATTATTTGAAAGAGCCGCCCCATTTGCCATCTCGCCCGCAACCTGCTCGCTTACTACGCCGTGCGCATGTATCAGAGCCTCGGGAACACCGAGAAATCTGATCTTCGCTTCATTTGCATAGGTGACAAAGGAAGCATCGAGCACGAATGATGCATCGGGAACCGCAACAAGCTCGGCGCATACAAGACCGCCCGTGCAGGATTCGGCAAAGGTGATGTGCCACCCGCGATCCTTCAATTCTCCGACAACTCTGCATGCAAGTGCATTTGTATTTTTGTCATTCATTTTTCTCACCCCTTTTTCCGATCATGCGCTGAATGCGGGATAGAACAAGCCCAAAAGCAAAGGAGAACACAACCGATCCCGCGAGTGTCAGCGCAAAGCAGACAAGATACCCCGGCATGCCGTTTGTGAGCTTGCTCAGACCGATCCTTTCAAGCGCCCGGAACACAAGCATGTGGCAAAGATATATTTCCATGCTGATACCGCTCAAAAATGAGATCAAGCGGGATCCTTTGAAATCCGCGGAGACAGCGGTCATAAGCAAGGATACGGTCAGGAGCATTCTTGTCAGCAGGCTTGCCCCTGCAAGATAGTACAAAGCGGCAGACGCCGCAGTTATCGGCAGATATACATACCATCTCAGCTTCGCGATCTTGTCCCTGTAAAGGAACACAAGACCTCCCGCGAGGAAATAACACAGCGAATACACAAAATTGCTTCTGTCAAGACCGAACACCGACGAGCATATGTAATTAAGCACCAGCGAAGCCGCAAAAGCGCACAGAGCGCGGCGTTTGTTTTCTATCAGCACACAGAAAAACGGGAACGCGAGATAAAAAACGAACACGGTTCCGAGAAACCAGGAAACACCTATTACCGAATACGAGTGCGGTATCAGTCCGTGAAGCAGGGTCGCTTCCGCAATACCCTCGGAAAGTACGGTAATATCAAAATTCATCGCTACGTCGATAAGGATCAGCAGGAGAAAAAACGGAAGTATCCTCGAATATCTCTTGCGGTAGAAGTCGGTCCAGTTGATATCACCCGAGCGCACCTTCTCGTAGTAACCGCAGCACACCCCGAAGGCCGACACCGCCATAAACAGGAACACAAGATCGGTAAAAGACGGAATGATCCTTTCGTACAAATAACCGTCGATATCATATTTGCCGTTAGCCGCTACGTGCATCGCAAGTATGCCGATACATGACAAGCCTCTTAACAGGTCTAAGCCGTAATATTTTTTCATATCAGTCCTTTTTTCGTTCCGTTTCATTATGACGGATCGGCGTTTTCGGTATGCTGTCCGTTTTTCGAAAGCTTGTCAACAAGCCTGTAGGAAATGCTTTTCCCTTTCGTTCTTGCAATCGAGAAGGAGGATGCAAGACCGAACAAAAACAGCGCAGCAAACAGCATCCATCCAATTCCGCCGTCATCCGAGAGCTTGTCATTTACAAGCAGAAAAGCCGCACGCAACCCGTCCGCTTCCCCGGTCTGAGTAAGGATCATCGAAAAATAGATGTAGGCCGGTATCATTATAGCGGCTATAGGATCAACGTACCACCTGAGCATACTGAAGCGCGTAAGTAATATCACGAGCAGCGGTGCTCCGATAAAAAGCGCAAGGTATGAAAATACAACAGCAGTTCCTGCGCTCAGCGGTTTTGTGAGAAGAGCGGGAAGCAACGAAAAAGCTTTAAACGAGACGGCAAAGATCAAAAGCATCAGCGGATAATACAGAACACCGAATACCAGAAGCTTCCTTTTCATATCTGTCACCTATTTTCTTTTTATCGGATAAACAATAAATGATACGGCGGCTATTACAGCGCCTGCAACAGCGGCAATAGCGTACCCGCCGAAATGCGCCTTTGTAAACACGTAGAGAAAGGTATGTATATCGGCACCGCCGACAATATCGGTGTTTGCAGTCTCAAGCAGCGCAAAGCCGACAGAACCGCAAATAAGTGTAATTCCTATAAACAGCAGAAAGATCGATAAAAGCCTTTTGTCCATGCTGCCGCACTCCTTTAATATCATGATCGTATTTTATCACAGAAATGACAGATTGTAAATATCATTTGAATCATTTTGGTCTTACATGGCTGAGAACAGAATAAAGCCTATGGTGTTGATGGCAAAATTAGCAAACATATGAACGAACCAGGACGGATAGATATTATCGTGCCGCTCGTTAAGATAACAGAAGATACATCCGCCCGCGATCAGTCCGAAGAGGATCAGGAGCAAAACGCCTATATGAAACATTCCTACGAGCATACCGACGTGGTAGACTGCAAACAAAACGGAGCTGAACAAGCACGCAAGCCTTGGTGACGTGTATTTTTTCAACGTAACGAAGCCGTATCCCCTGAAAAAGAACTCTTCGAGAAAGGAATTCAAGAGCGAGATGTACAAAGATACGTATATAAAATTATCGGCAGTGATACCCATTCCCTGTGTCAGGGAGGAGGTGACGTTTGAATAATCAAATACGCCTCTCGTCAAAAAATAACCGCCGAGTATGACCGAATATACCCCGACACCAAGCAAAAGCGCCTCGATTATTCCCTTTTTTCTGAATCTGAACAGCTCTTTAAAATCGTTGAATTCCGCCTTGTTTTTGATAAAAAACAGCATCGGCAAACCGAGAAAGATGATGATCTTGAATATTATCTTCACAAAATAGTCGGGATGTATAAAAGCATCGACAAAGGTTATTCCAAGCGAAAATACTAAAAGGGACAGCATTATTGATGTTCTTCTTTTCATAACAGACCTCGGTCATTTATCCTGAAAGCTCTGATTTCTTCTTGACATAATTATACTACACAGGCATCAAAAAGTAAATAGAACGGGGCTTTTGTTTACATTACAAAACGATATCCACTCATTCGCAAATGCTTCGTTATTATTGACAAGTATGTCTCTGCCTTATATAATAAAGATAGAATAATAATTATTCTTATTAAGCGAGGTGCCATCATTATGAAAATACACGGCGTAAAGCGCGAATGGTCTAACCCGATTTTTTGTATGAAAAAGCATTATTGCCCCCATTGTAACGAAATGTTAGAAAAGACAAAAACGAAAACAGTGGTAAATTCAAAATCGGAAGAAGCCCAAATTTACGATTTCTCTCAACCTGGTGGAGATGGTTATATGATGGGAAAAATAAAATTTATAAGGACTTCTTTTTGGTGCAACAAGTGTGATAAAATTTACTCCATAGAAGAACTTTTGGAAATTGAAAGAATGTCTTAAAGAGATGATGGCATGAGAACAATTAAATGGTTAAAAACCTCAATAGTACTACAAAATATATTCGCTTTCTTTTGTATTGCATCATCACTATGCTTTGCAATAAATAGATATTTTGATTTAAGAATTTTCTTTACATTAGGCAATATTTTGATTTATGGTTGGATTATAAACCCAATTGGTTTAATATCCGTTGTTGTCGGATTGGTGCTTTTCTTTTCTGAAAAAAGCAATAATGAACACCGTAAAATCATAGGCAAGAAATGGATTTGGTTTATAGTGTTTCTTGTGATTGATATTTTACTGTATTTGACCGCAGGTGT
>JAZMZS010000106.1:0-19427 GCA_045586105.1 Eubacteriales bacterium
TCTACACTTATATATGGTTCTAGAATAATACCTTGGAAATCTTTATAGAAAATGTCTTTAAAATTATCTAAGTTATTTTCTAAATATTGTAATATTTTTGTTGCAAAACCATTCTTTCTAAAGTCTGGATGAGTAAATAACCATTCAACATAAAGACATCTTAAATTATATCTTTTAAAATGATCTTTGTAAATTTCTTCATAGATGTCCTCCGTAGATCAAATCGTTCGTTTGTGTGTGAAAAATACAAATGAGAAAAGAATGTCGGGGATGTATGAACCGAAGATGATTCGGCTAAGGTTTACTGAAGATCAGCTTGACGCCTGCCTTAAACGTGTAAGGCTGAAGCAAAAGAGGGGTAATGTCAAATGGGATCCAAAATGTCGTGATCTCGTCAGCCTACTTTCGTTTTTCAATACCATTTTACCACGAAAAGCACCGCATATCAAGTAAAACCGATATGCGGTGCAAAAGTTTGGATATATGGACAATAAAGCTGCTTTATAATTGTATACAGTCAACATTTTCAGGTCAGCGGCGGTCGAGTTTATGAACAAACTTTATCCCGCCTACGTCAGAAAGAGGCTCGTCTGAGAGGGAAATATATTTCATTCCGTTTTTCTGTATCGCTGATTTTATTTTGTCAGCATCTGCGTGCGTGTCAACGTTACCCGCAAAACACACCGTGTCACCGTCAACTCCCGAAGCACCGCCGATAAAGCCGCTGTCATAGGGCGGGAGAGAGATAGAGCCGCTTGAGATAAGTGTGACTTCGACACCGTTTTTCGCGTAAGCACGCGCAAGAGAGCGGTCAGCCGTAATAACGCATCCGTCGGATAGCGCGAGAGTAGAGCATGCGGCGTATCCTTGCTTTACCTTTACCTTGTCGAAAAACAGCTCTGCCACGGCATCCGACGTGTACGGCGTGTTTGAATAAAGCATCCCGCCGAGTGCTATCGCGTTGAACGCAACGTCATTCGGATATTCGGGGTGGATATCGTCATCCGTCAAAACGAGTGAAAAACCGCACTCGGAGCAAAGCGTGTCGAATACTTCGCGAGCGCACTCATAATACTCTTTGTGCGTAACGATAGTTTCCTTATAGGAAAAGAAGAGCAAATCCGCGTGAGTGCAGACGGGTGCCGCCAGCCTGTCGAAGGGAGGCAAGGGAAGTACCGTATAACCGAGCGAGCTAAGCCCTTCTACACACTTTTTCGGTGCTTTGGATGAGAGAACTGCGTATTTCATAATTACTCCTGTACAACGTAAAAAGGAGTGCCCGAGGACACTCCTTTACATAGAACGAACTTACGCGCGCTCTACCTTGCCCGAACGAAGGCAACGAGAGCAAACGCTCATAGTTGTGTGCGTACCGCCTACAACTGCCTTAACCTTTCTGATGTTAGCCTTCCAGGTTCTGTTTCCTCTGCGATGAGAGTGGGATACGGTGTTGCCGAAAACAACGCCCTTACCGCAAATTGCACACTTAGCCATTCCTGACACCTCCTACAAGTAACCCTCACGGGTTGAAGTTATATTCTTTATTTTTTATACTATGTTGGTGGTTGACCATAAATCAACGGATACTATTATAACATATCATTTTTGAAATTGCAATAGGATTTTTTCACTTTTTTCAGAAAAATTCAGTTAAATACCGCACTGCACACCGTGCCCGAGTTGTCTGTGATCCTCACCCTGTGTATTTCTCCGTGCATGTCGCGTCCGCACTTGACCCTGACCTCGATGAAGTTTGCGGTATGCCCCTTCATATATCCGTCCTCAAAGGTCTCAAAGAGAACGTCCGTTTCCGTACCTACCGGCATAAGCTCCTCTCTTACCGTGTCGGCGATAGAATCGCGCAGGTCACTAAGCTCCCGCACACGGCGGTGCTTTTCTTGCTCTTGTATCTGTCCGCCGTACTCAGCCGCAGGCGTGCCCTTTCTTCTTGAATACGGGAATATGTGCATAAAGAGGAACTTCGCTTCTTTTGCAAATTCGCAGGTCTCTCTGAATTCCGCCTCCGTCTCGGCGGGAAAACCCACCATAATGTCGGTGGTGAATGCGGCGCCTGGTATATATTTTCGTATCAGCTCGATCTTACCGAGAGCCTGCTTCGCGTTATATTTTCGTTTCATTCTTGCGAGCACCGAGGACGAGCCCGATTGCATGGAGAGATGAAAATGCGGTGCCAGCTTCGGCTCGCGTGCGGCACGTTTAACGAGATCCTCGCTGATCGAGGAAGGGTCGAGCGACCCGAGCCTGATCCGCTCTATTCCGTCTATCTTTGCTATCTCTTCTATAAGGTCTATCAGAGTAACGCCGGTCAGATCCCGTCCGTAGGAAGCCGTTTCTATTCCCGTCAGCACGACCTCGCGAACGCCCGAGGCTGCAAGCCCTCTTACCTCGCGCATAACATCCTCGGGGGCTTTCGAGCGTATCCTGCCTCTTGCCGAAGGAATGATACAGTAGGTGCAGCGCGACTCGCATCCGTCCTCGATCTTGACGTACACTCTTGTTCTCGGAGCGGAATGGATACACATAGGCTCAAAGCCGCAGGAGTCGATATCGGGAATATCCACGACGGGAGCGGAGTGCTCCTTTCTTTGGAGAAGCTCAAGCGCGAGTGCGGGTATGGCGTTTTTGTTATAGTTGCCGCCTACGTAATCTACGCCCTCAATTTTTGCCACCTCGCTCGGGGAGACCTGAGAATAACAGCCGCATACGAGAACTACCGCGTTTCTCTTTGCAGCCCTTCGGATGATCTGTCTGCACTTTCTGTCGCTTTCGGCAGTTACGGTGCAGGTGTTGATCACGTATACGTCACAATCCTCCTCGAAGGGGAGCACCGAAAAGCCGAGAGCCTCAAAGCCCTCGGATATGGCGATGCTTTCGTATTGGCTGACCTTGCAGCCGAGCGTATATATTCCAACCGTGTACGGCATAGTGCTTCTCCCCGAACAAACTTATTCATATTAATAATAACACACAACCTGCCAAAAAGTAAATACCTCCGAGAAAACTCTTGATTATATACTATCTTTTTGATATAATCTATGCGATAAAGCTGCGAAACGGAGACAACGTATGCGTATACTCGAGGTAAACCGAAACGACGCGGGACAGCGCCTTGATAAATTTCTGCAAAAGAGCCTGTGCGGAATGCCCACGTCACTTATGTATAAGCTGATAAGAATGAAAAAGATAAAGGTAAACCGCAAGCGCGCAGAGCCGAAGCAGATGCTCTCGGAGGGAGATAGCGTGCAGTGCTTTATCTCCGAGGAATTCTTTGAGACGGAGAAGGGAAACGACGCCCTCTATTCCGTAAAGCCGAATATAGATATCCTTTACGAGGACGAAAATATCATACTTCTTAACAAGCCCGTCGGCGTGCTCTGCCACGAGGATACCGAGGGAAACACGAATACCCTTCTGTTTCATCTTCAGGCGTATCTCGCACAGGCGGGAGAATACGATCCCGCGGCGGAGCAGTCGTTTGCTCCCGCACTTTGCAACCGCATCGACAGAAACACCTCGGGTATCGTCATCGCTGCCAAGAACGCCGCCGCTCTTCGCGATATGAACGAGCGTATCAAGTGCGGTGAGGTAGCAAAGAAATATCTATGCGCTGTCCACGGCGCGCCTAAGAAAAAGGAAAGCGTAGAGGAGGCGTACCTCTTTAAGGATCAAAAAACGAACACCGTCAGAATATATACCGAAAAGAACAAGCCGCGCGGCGCAAAAAAGATAAAAACAGGCTACAGAACTCTCAGCGAGAAAAACGGACTGTCCTTGCTTGAAGTAAGACTTTACACGGGAAGGACCCACCAGATACGCGCCCATATGGAATACCTCGGAATGCCGCTTGTCGGTGAAGGGAAGTACGGACAGAACACCCGCGACCGTGAGCAGGGATATAAGCATCAGGCTCTCTGCTCGTATTCCGTCACCTTCAATTTTGAAGAAAAAGATTCCGTCCTCGACTACCTCTCGGGCAAGAGCGTGCATATATCTCCCGAAAAGATATACTTCGTCACCGAGCTCTTCGGCAGCGTGAGGCTGTGAGATCTATATATAACAAAGCGACGATATATCACAAGCGGACCCATAGGGCAGAACGGTGTGACCGTGTCGGGCTCTCGGATTGTTTTGTGATTATTCCGATACGTAACGAAATACCACCCGCTTCCGTTTGGCTGCGGGTGGTATTTCTATTTTGGTATGTGAATGATGATGTCGAAAATTATTACTCGGCAAGCTTGCGGATAAGCTCGATCGCATCTCTGTTGTTGAGCTTTCCGTCTGAGTTGAGATCCGCTCTCACACCGAGATTGAGTTCTACGTCAAAGCCTGCGAGGATCCTGACGAGCAGGGTGATATCCGCATTCTCAAGGCTGAAGGAATGGTCGATATCTCCGAGCACCTCTCTGAAGCCGAGAGTACGGGAAATGTAGCTTTCCTCCGAGCGGTAGATGTCGGATACGTCAAGCAGCTCCATCTGCGAGAGTGAAACTGCGTTTTCTGTTCCCGCATCTGTGTTATCGGGCTCGAAGAGAACTGAAACAAGATCTCCGAGAGCGTTGTCGGTAAATACGATGTAAGCACCCGCATTGAAGGTCACGCTTGCACTCTCACCGAGAGAAGCGAGCGTAACGTCGCCCGAGTATCTTCTCAGATCAAGCGAGGTGCCTGCCGCAAGCTCGCAGTACTCGACGTCATGCATATTGAGCATTTCGAGAATGGCGGATGCATTGGCAATGTCCTTCGAGAATACGTAAGCCGTCGCTCTTGCTCTGCTTCTGACTATCGTATCGTAGAAGTTTTGTATAGTGATATTCTCGGGCTGAGCCATAGTGCCGTTTGCGTAGATGACGGGCTTGTTTACGGGAAGCTGAGAGGCTGCGTTTGCTCTTGTGAGATTGGATTGAAGCACTATCTGATCCGCATTGTCGAATACGAGACCGTTATCGGCGGTTGCCGCTCTGCCGTCTGCGACCTTCTGCGCAACCGTGCCGTCCTCAAGTGTGAGCGTGATAAGATCCTCAAGCGCGCTTGACATGGAGTATATACGGCGCTCGTAATTGTTCTTTCCCGTTCCGATGCCATAGGTCTCAATAATAAAGCCGTAAGCACCGATCACACCCGCGTACTGCTGAGCGATTCCTGCGTTTACGTAGGACGTATAAAGCCCCGCGTGCAGACCTCTGCCGTTGAGCGAACCCATCAGCTTATGAGCCATGAGTATCGCGTCGTTTGTCGGAATAACGCCATCCTTCGTCTTGTCCTTGTTCGATATAGCGGAATTGAGTATTCCGTGTCCGTTTACCGCTATGTCCTTCAGCCCCGTAATAGTCAACTCGTCACTGATAACGGGATTATACATGGAGTTCGTTTCGTGAGTCTGTACCCAGTCCTCGTGACAGTCAGCCCAAACGGTGGGCATGAAGGCGTGTGCCGCCTTGACTACGCTCTGTATCTCGATAGAGAACAGCTGCATATAGTCACGGTTCATGTTGTTCTTGGTTATGGGATTGTTTCTCGTGAAGGTAACGGCTCCCTCGGGATTGAGGCAGGGAATGAGAATTATCGCACCTACCTGCGGATCGTCGAGCATTGCCTTTCCTTCGGAGGTGGTTGCGAGCTTCTTTGCAAACGCAAGGTGTCCCTCTGTCGGAGCGGGCTCGTTTCCGTGTACCTGAGCCGTGAAGAAGAATACCTCTCTCGGGGTCTTTGCGGAATTGACCTTAGCCGCAGCTTCCTCAAGTGTAGCGCCGTCGGAGATATCGTCCGAGGTAAAGAGTATCAGAGGTATCTTGTATCCGTTTTCGGTCTCTGCTATTTCGTAAACGTGCATATAATCGCACTCAGCATCAAGCGCGTCTATGTAATCGCACATTTCGGAGTTTGACATATACTGACGCGAATTTTCGTATTTCTCGCCGAGGGTGGGGGTGTCGTAGCCGCCGCTCGGGAAATCCACGAGATCGTTATTATTGAAGTATGCTTCATACACCTCGTCGGGAAGCTCGAAGTACCATTTCTCGTATCTCTCGCCGTCAGCAGGCGCCGCAGGAATGTCAATTGTGACCTCCTTGGTTTCTGCGGTGGGGGAAACGTATACGTATTTTCTTACGTACTCGGATCCGCCCGTGCCGTAGTAGACCTTGAAGTTGTAAAGCCCGGGAGAGAGCGTGTATACGGTCTGTGTATCGCTGTCCGAATCCGGAGTGATGACCGTGGTATCGTATTCCATTTTGTGACGTGCTACGATCTTTGTCCCCGCGGTCTTGTTAATGATGACCTTGACCGTATCGTAGCTCTCCGGAGTTGTGAGAGTATATCCGCTTTCGGTCTTCTCAAAGGTATTGCCCGCGGGAAGATAGAAGAAGCTTACGTCCGCATCCGAGAGATCTCCGTTTACCTTGATGTATTCACCCGAAGTGTATTCGATCCCCTTGATAAGAAGCTTGGTCGAGCCCGTCATATCTCCGTCCACCGTAAGAGTGGTGGAGGCTGCAAGCGTCAAAAGGGCAGGGGCGCTCTGCGTGCCGCCTATATAGGTGTCGACCGTGCTTGACTTTCCGATGTAAAGAGAATTGCCCTCGGAAAGATCTACCGTAACGCTCTTGCTTGCGTTGGTAACACCTACGCCGTCAGCGGTTACAGTGCCGTTTATAATACCGCCCTTGACGGTGATATCTACCTCTCCGCAGGCACCGGCACCCGCGCTTGCCTTGATATCGTTTGCGATATCTCCGCCTGTGACGAGTACGGTTGCCTTGCCCGTTACCGATCCGCCGCCTGCACCTCCGCCTGCGAGAAGGTCATAATTGCCCGTGGAATGATATCCTACCTTGCCTCCGTTCAGCTCTACGTAGGTATTACCGGTGATAACGCCCCCTCTGCTTCCTGCACAGAGATTTACGCCGACCTTACCGCCGTTCATGATAATACTCGTGTTGCCGGTGACGTTGGTGTTGTAGCCGCCTGCAAATACGTTTCTGGCAATAATTGCGTTATCGGATATCGTGAGGCTGACGTTACCCTTTACGGTCGTTCCCTTGAATCTGCCCGCGATCTGTACCTCGCTTGCGAGGTTGGCATTTCCGCCGATGGTGCAGTAGATATCACCCGTGAGAGTGTAGCTGCCGCCCGTTTTTCCGTTCGTGCCCGCAACGAAGCCGTCTCCGGTATGACCGTTGGGGAAGGATGCAGACCCGCCTACCGTTACGTGCACGTCTCCCGTCATGTTACCCGTGCCGTTAGCGCCCGTGATGAGCTTCCCCGCAACGGTACCGCCCGTAAAGGTCAGATACGTGTCGCCGTTGAAGGTGCCCGCAATGTTTCCGCCGTATAGGTTTCCGTTGATACGACCGCCGGTTACCGTAACGTGAGCCTCGCCTCCGTTAAATGCCCCCGACCAGTTACCGCCCGCAACGTGAAGAAACGTACCGCTTTTGATAGTAATATTGCTCGAGCCCGTATGAGAGCTCATATTACCGCCGATAATCGTGAGATATGCGGAGTTTGAAGCCTTCTGCGTGCAGCTGACCCCGGCGTCAAAGGTAAGCGCGTGTCCTCTTGCGTAGAAGATACGGGCAGTTCCGTTTCCTTGAATAGCCGCGTCGGTGGTCATTATCTCGACGTTGGTGAAGGTAACGTCACCCGAGAAATTGATAGTCTTGTCCGCCGTGAGCTTTGCGGCGTTTGACGCATTGTAATCAACGCCGTCCCACGTGCTCGTTACGGTAATCTTACCGGTATGAGCCGCAAGCGTGAGCGTTCCGCCGTTGTCGGCGCTGACCGCGACCTCACCGCACACTACTATAACACCGCCGTTAGGAAGAGCGGAAAACGCCTTGCCGAGGGTATTGAATGGGGTGGAGGGCGATGCGCCGTCTCCGTTCGTTTTCGTTCCGTCGACGAAAACTACCTTTTCGGTAGCCGCCGTCTCGGCTATCGAGGCTACGCTGAAGGCGGGGATCATTCCCGCTATCATGCAGACCGATAGCAATAATGATAACACTTTTACAAATTTCATCAAGGTATCCTCCTATGATTTGTATATTACACCCAAATTATATCACGGTGAATACTTGACAGCAAGTACATGATGATATATGATTATATATATTATAATGTATATAGGAGCGTTGAAATATGGAGCTTTTGCAGCTAAGGTATTTCGTAGAGGCGGCAGAGACGGAGAATTTCTCAAAGGTGGCAGAGGCACACTTCTTGCCTCAGTCTGCCATCAGCCATACTATAGCAAGGCTTGAGCGTGAGCTTGGTGTGAAGCTTTTTGACAGACAAGGGAAGCGTGTATCTCTCAATACCAAGGGAAAAGTGTTCTACGACCGTGTTTCGTCTGCTTTGCAGAGCATTGATGACGGCATCAAGGAAGCGAAAAACGCCATTCGCACCATAAGGCTGAAATGCTACTCTGGCGCACGGCTCATGCCACCCATGATAGCAGAGTTTACAAGGATACATCCCGAATACAACATAAATCTCAGGCAGGTCTATCCGAACAGCGAAAACTACGATATTCTTATTACCATATCCGGCAGCAACGAAAAGGACACGGTCGAGTATCCTTTATTCCGTGAGAGCATCAAGCTTGCAGTTCCGTCCGACCACCGCCTTGCAGGCATGGAGGAGGTCAGCGTGACGGAGATATCGAGCGAGAATGTCATCACGGTAGGAGAAGCTGATAATTCCACCTTTGTCGGGATCGTCGGTGAGCTTTGCAAAAAACACGGTGTGAGGATCGAGCACCATATAGATACTCAGGATCTGTATACTGCCGAGAGCTATGTAGAAGAGGGGTTCGGTGTGATGTTCGTTCCCGAGCTTACCTGGGGCAATCTGAGATCGGATAGAATACGCTTTTTGAGAATTACAGATGACGGCTTCTTCCGTGATATCTCCGCTTACGTAAAAAAAGAAAAAAATTCCGATGAAAGCATCATAAAAGTAAAAGAACATCTTGTCAGGTCTTTTGGCAATATAAAAAAAGGACAAGAAAACGCCTGACGGCACTCTGCTACTCAGGGGATCGCCACTTGCAAAGCACCATCCCCGCTGTCATTCTTGAACGAAACGAAGTGTAGTGAAGAATCTGAGCGGGAAGACACAGATGATCTCCGATTCAGATCCTTCGGTCGCACAAGTGCTCCCTCGAGGATGACAGTCGGGAAGGTAGATTTGCCAGACTTTTTTTACGCAATTCCTATGCGGTAAAAAAGAAAAAGTGCACCGAGAGGCGCACTTTTTTCGGTTATTCTGCTATTCTGTATTCGGAGGCAACCTTGTAGACCGCTTCTGCCATTACGGTATATCCCTTGTCGGCAAGGTGTATTCCGTCACTTGTGAAATAGCTCAGATTCTTTGTCCTTGCATACTCTTCGGTGAGCGAGAACAGGTCTATGACCTCACACCCGCATTCTCTTGCCGCGGCATCTATCATCGGTATTATCGTGCTCTTGATGTAGTCGAGCCTGTACTGCGCATCATAGCGTGCGGGAGGATACATAAAGTATACGGTCGGCTTTGATTCGAGCGACTGATACTTCTGTGCGAGGGCTACGGCACTCTCAAAGAAATACTTCTCCTGCTCGATCTCGCTGTTTGTGTTTGATATATAAGCGTCATTGGCACCGAGACATATAAATACCATGTCGGGGGCTGAGGTGAGGCTGTTTTGATATTCCTCTGTGCTCGTGTAAGCTACCGAGCGGGTCGATGCGAATTTGAAATCGGGATATTCCTTGGGGTTTATCATGTATGAGCTTGACTTTCCGAAGTTCATGACAATATACTTCGATCCGAGTTTGGATTTCAGTTGGGCAGGGTAACTGTTGATCGCGGGAGTACCCGCTCCTACGCCGTAGGTGATCGAATCACCAACACATGCGATCCTGACTGTTCTCGGCGGAATATATTTCTCGGGCTCCTGCACTTTTGTATCCTCTGTTGCTTTTGTCGCTGCTTCTGTCTCTTTTTCTGTTTGTGCATCTGTCACGATATCGGTGTCCTGCGCGGTGCTGACAGCTTCTTTTTCTGTTCCGCTGTCCGTGACAGCCTCCTGCGAGCAGGCGCTGAGAAGAAGAAACGGCAAGGTACCTAAAGCAACAGCTATTATCAGCTTTTTAAAATATTTCATTTTCATACCTCGTGATGTCTTGTATTTCGATCTATATTATAATGGATACATTTGGAAAATACAATACCAAAACGAAAAAAAGCTGCCCCGATCGATACGGGGCAGCTTTGATATGAAATATCAGTTTCTGGTCTTGAGCTCGTCAAAGAGCTTGTTGATATCCTTGACCTCTTCCTCAGCCTGAGCACGTACGGACTCGTACTGCGAAGCGAAGTTACCTGCGCTTCCGCTCTTAGCTACGTTCCACATAACGGTGTTAAGACCTGCGATCCTGTAGTAGTGACCGATGTCAACGTACTTGTTGTCGAGAAGAATGGTAAGAGAGTCGATGGACTCCTCGTCGTGAACGTAAGTACCCTTAAGGGTCTTGTCATAGTAACCGGGCTTGATGGTGGTTACAGCCTCATATCCGAGAAGCTCGGTGATGATACCCGTTCTCTCGATATCCTCCTGATAACCGGGGATAGCAACGAAGGAAGCAAGTCCTGCAGAGAAGGTGCAGAACCAACCCTCCTGGCTCTCCTCATACTTGGGGTTGGGAAGTATGCCGTAGTCTGTCTGCATGTCTCTGAAACGGGATACCTCGTTGAGTATGGTCATAAAGAACATTGCCTTGTTCTCGGTGAAGATAGAAGGCCAGCCGATTCCTGCGAGCTTTTCGTTGTTCTGGAAGTTGATGGTGGAGGGTGCGTTCTCAAGCTCCATGTACTTTCTCATAACGTCAAAGTTACGCTCATTCTGCAGACAAAGCTCCATGTAACCGTCATCGTTGACCTTAGCGATCCTTCCGCCTGCTGCCTGAACGGATGCGAACATCTCGTCGTACCAGGTCATAAGACCGAACTTGTCGTTTCCGTCCATCTTGTCATCACCGTTGAGGTCCTCGGCTACGAGCTTGGTAAGTCTTTGGAGCTGGTCGAGAGTCCACTTACCCTCTTCAACAAGAGAATAAACATCGGTGCCGTCAACAACGTACTCGTTATACATCTCCTTGTTGAAGACAGTGCAGTACATATAGTCGTCTACGGTAGTGGTGATATCACCGGATACATAGTAGATAGAATCGGAGATAGTGAGGTCACGAACGACCGTCTGGTCCCACCAGGACTTGGTAAGGTCAAGATAAGGAACAGAGTTGAGGTCATAGAGAAGACCCTTTGTGGTTATGGGAGCTACTGCGTAGGTGCATATGACACCGAGGTCGTAGTCATTGGTCTGCGAATTGAACTGAGTCTCCATTGCGCTGTGAGCAAGCAGGTTCTCGGCAGTTCCTCCGAGGTTTTCCTCGAATTTTATATTAACGTCATACTTTTCGATCATTCTGAGCTTTCTTGTGTAAGCTGCGATACCCATAGCGGAGTCCGCATCCTTAGGCTCAAAGTCGTTGGGGTTTCTTGTCGAACGGCTCGATATAAGTATATTGAACTCATATCCGTCGAACTTTCTGTCCACGACGTCGGGAACGTCGGGTGCTTCGGTCTCGGTGCCGGGAGCTCTGGTCTCGCCTATCGTGGTCTCAGCGTTGTCGCCGCAGGACGCAAGAAGAGATGCAGAGGAGACCGTAAATACCGCACAGAGAAGAAGACAAACGAGTTTTTTGACTGTGAATTTTGACTTGTTCATAGTTTTTTCTCCTTTTGATAGCAGTGCATATAGCTTTACAGTGAGTGCGCAGGGAGCGCACATCTCTAAGAATATAATAATACATAACAGAAACCCAGTCAAGGAATAAAAATGAAAATTGTGTGATAATTGTATTGAAATCTTGATTTTTTGTCACATATGTATTATAATAAATGCATAAAAATGTCCCCGAAAGACACAAGGTTGTTATCAATACCGACAAGAGAAAGGGAGAAATATAGTGCCTAAGATCAATTTTGAGAACGAAAGATATATATATTATTCACCCAATCCCGAAAAAACGAGCCATAACGGTCTTTTTGTAAAACGCGCAGGGGAAACTATGCCAAACCCCTCGTATTATCATGAAAGACCTGCGGATTTCCGTACCGAGAGCGGCGGCGTGTATGTCATGGAGTACGTTCTCGGAGGAAAAGGGTACATAGAATGCGACGGAAATCACTATACGGTGGGAGCGGGAGATTTTTACCTGCTGACGAGATTTCATGCGCATAAATATTATTCTGATCCCGCACAGCCCTTGCATAAGATATGGGTAAACGTCGGCGGACCCTTCATTACCAATCTTGCCGAGGTCCTCGGGCTTACAGAGGGCGTGTACATACAGCATTATGATTCGCCTAAGCCGATAACGCAGATACACTCTCTGCTCGAATCCTTCAATTACTCACCGAGAGGAAGGATATTTGATAACATAGCGCTTGTCGTTACCGAAATACTGCTCTCTATCAATTCCTCGCTGAAGGAGCAGACCTCCTCCGAGTCTCCTGTCATATTCGAGATAAAGAGATATATCGACAGCGAGGTGAATATTGCGGCAACGCTCGATGACATCTGTGTCCAGTTTTCTATAAACAAATCCTACGCTATAGCCACCTTCAAAAAGACCTTCGGTATAACGCTGTATCAGTACATGCTCGACAAAAAGATCAAGACCGCAAAAAACATGCTTGAGCACGGTGTTAAGATAAATAACATTGCCGCGCTGCTCGGGTATTCCTGCACCCAATCCTTCACCCATGCATTCAAGAGTGCTGCAGGCGTGTCGCCGAACACGTACAGGGAAATGAAGATCAGAGGCGCAGATCCGGCCGAAAATGATATATGATCAAAAAAAGATGCTTCGGCATCTTTTTTGCTTCAACGTATCTTTGCCGATCGAAGGAAACTCGCAGTTGACAATGAAGAGCTGCAGAGGTATAATTGTGCTTGTGGATAACTAATTGAATACCGTGCAAGAAATGCATGGCTGCGGTACGCTGCCGCAGCCATTATAAAGGGAGGAAACAATAAATATGTATAAAAGAATAACGGCGCTTATGCTGGTATTTTTGATGATAATATCGGGCACCTCCTGCTCGAATACAGCGGCAGGCACCGATCCTGCCGACAATACGGAGGATAAAGCGCGCGATACGGCGCTTGCTGTTTTTTCGGAAAAAGCACAAGCTCTCGCTTCGAGCAGCGACATGAAAACAGACGTGACTCTCAAGCTCGAAAAGAAAACGGGAGATGCCGTGTATAACGAGGAATATGAGTATAACCTTGAGTACTCGGGCATAGGGACAGCCGGCTTTATCGCGGAGGTCGACACGAAGGCTGTCCTCGAGAAGACAGTCATAAGATCGACCGAGACCTACTCGGGCGGTGTAGCTGCCTATATGTTTGAGGGCGAGGAGGTCTGCTATTTTGCGGAAATGAAGGCGGAGGACTACACCGAACGGCACTTCCCGGCGGTAATTATCGATCCCGCACTTTACGAGACGGTTGAGTATAACAGCGAGAGCGGTGTGTTTACCTTTTCCGATGCGGAAAGCTTAGAGAGCTGGGCGGCGCCCGGACATGCTCAGTTGATAACAGCAAGGGCATCTGCGGTGCTTGAAGATGGAGAGCTGTCATCGATGACCTACGAGGCGGAATTCCGTCAGGGACCTGTCAGCGTGAAGGCACACTATGAGCTTACGGTCGGCACGCCGTCCCTGAGCGCAGACAGCCTTACAAGACCTGCTTCGGAAAGAATGGTATCGGTAGATGACATCGATATACCGATGGCTGTACGCTACGCTTATGATATGCTCGGTGCAGGATTCGGAACGAACGGAAAACGCTCGGATTATATCTACAGCTATGCATCGGGCACCGAGATGAAGAGCGCCTACGAGTATGCAAACAGCGGTAAGGGATCCGAGGCAGTTGCCAAGATCTCCGAAAACTCTGTGGTCAGCAGTATTCAGGGAGGAACAGTCACGAGCGAGAGCGAGCTCCTTTACAGGGACGGTGCCGCTACATATTCGGAAAACGGCTCGGAGCCTGCTCCTTCGGATATCTCGCTTAACGATGTGCTTACGCTTATCGACGGATACAACGAATATAACCTTGCCGACAGAACGGATATGAACAACATCACCTCCGAGCATCTGCCGGACTATGTTATCATAAACTTTGATCTTCCCTCTGATTACGGCGCCGTTGTTGAGGATACCGTGAGCGAATCGCTGTTCGGCGATAAGGATTATCTCGATTCGTATGCCGCATCATATGCGACCGACAAGCTGAAGGCTTATATGTGTATTGACAAGGATACAGGATTTGTTACGGGCTCGGGTGTCGAGTACATAGGCATTCACGTGATCGAGGGTCAGAGCTGTCCTCTGGTGTATACGTCGAATTCCGTTTGCAGACTGGCAGATCCCGAGGCTTATACCGTGGTGACAGGTGAGCCGGCTCCGTCCGATGAGCCCGAGGAAAAGCCCACACCCTCCTTCTATGTCGTTACATCTCCCGAGGGCGGGAAAATGTACCTTTTCGGCACCATCCATGTGGCGGACGGCAGAATGTCGTACCTTCCCTCCGAGATAACCGAGGCGCTGTCAGGCTCGGATGCTCTCGCACTCGAGATAAACAACGATACTCTCGAGCAGAGACTGCTTGCAGACCCCGAGCTCATGACTGCTTATTCGCAGGGAAAGACCTACGGGGACGGATCGTCAAACAAAACAAGACTTCCTAAAGATGCGTACGAGTCTCTCAGACGTATTGCAAAGGTAATCGGAGATACCGTGTATACCGAGCTCTATTATCCGAGCCTCACGGTATCAAGATATGAGATGGAGCTTATACACAGCACGGGGCTTTTCTCGAACAGCCTGGGCGCGGAGAGCATCCTGACAAAAGCCGCAAAGGAGAAGGGGATCGAAATAATCGAGGTCGAGCAGATCAAGGACAGATTCAAGCTTGATTCAAGATATCCCGAGGTTACTCAGCTTTATCTTCTCGGCTCAGCTGCAGAGACAGCGCGAGCGGACGAGATCGGAGATCTTGCTGAGCTTTATGAGCTGTGGTGCGCAGGTGACGAGGACGGTCTGCGTAAAATGCTCGCAGAGCCGCCGCTTGACGAGGATGCGGGTGACGAGGAAAAATACGCTTACAGTGAATATGAGCGTATACTTATGAAAGAGCGTGATGCTCAGATGATAGAAAAGGCAAAGGAATATCTCGCATCGGGAAAAACGGTGTTCTTTGCGGTGGGCGCGGCACACGTGATCGGAGAGGGAGGAATAGTCGACTCTCTCAGAGCTGCGGGGTATACCGTAGAAAAAGTATCCTACAAGTAAGACTGTTTGAAGGGGGATTTGCGATGAGATTGATCGGCAGACCTCTTGCGGTATTCTGTGCGGCATTTATGATCTCCTGTGCAGCCGGGTATTTGTTTTCGGAATATATTGTCTTTATTGTTGCGGCGGCAGGGGCATTGTCCCTGCTGTCGCTTTTGCTTTTTGCGGTGCTCGGAAAAAACGGCAAGGGACGTATTCCGCTTTTATTGCTTGTGTCCTGTATATTCTTTGTTATCGGGGCGGTGAGATCATACTCGCATTTTTCTTCGATAGAAGCCGAAATAAGCGGATTTTACAATCACGAAACAACGATAAAAGCATGCTGTGTATCAGTTGAGAGCAGAACATCCTTTAATGCAAGATATGTTGTTGACACGCTGACGGCAGATGGTAAAAGCACACGAATGCGGCTGCTGCTTTCCACCTCGGGCGAGGTGATAGCGAAGGGAGAGATCTTTACCGCCTCTGTCAGTATGCGCCCGCTGTCCGAGGATCTGTCGGGATATGATGAGGCGGGAGCATATAAAGGCAGAGGAGTATGGGCGGCTGCCTCGACTGTTGAGGGGAGCGAGGTCTCTGTGCTTGAAGAGAAGGATCACCTTGCTTTTGCACTTGCTTCTGTGAGCAAGGCGGTAACGGGCAGATTCGATCTGACACTGAGCGCCCGGGGAAGCGCTTTCTTCTCGGCGGTGTTTGCGGGAGACAGATCCTATATGTCGGAGGGAGATATTGCCTCTGTAAGAAGAAGCGGCACCTCACACCTGCTTGCCGTATCGGGAATGCATTTTTCCGTGATAATGGGAATGGCATATTTCTTTGTCAGCTCACTCGGCCTGTCTGTTCGGAGCAGATATGTGCTGCTTTCCATCGGAGCGCTTGCGTATGCGGGATTTACAGGCTTTTCTCCACCTGTGGTAAGAAGCGGGATAATGCTCCTTTTGACATACGCGGCAGCTGTGGCAGGAAAGCGCACCGACCCTCTGACATCGCTTCTGGGTGCGGGCGCTCTTATGCTCGGGGTCTGTCCGTATTATCTGCTTTCTCCCTCCTTCTGGCTCTCCTTTTCAGCCACGCTCGGAGTGGTCATGCTCTCGAGCGTCCTTGAGGAGCTGTTTGAAAGAAGACATAAAAAGACGATATCAGCGATCCTTTCCGATACATCCCTCGGAATGATCGAGCGAATATCGCGCGCGGCGGTCACTTATGCATCGGAAAGCCTCAGAGCGCTTCCGTCATTTCTTGTCGGATCGGTCACCGTGTCAATTGCCGCCTCCGCTTTTTCGATGCCTTTCTGCATACTGTTTTACGGAAGTGTGTCCTATGCGGCACTTCCTGCGGGAATAGTGCTGTCGGGGATCGTAAGCGCTGCGCTCGTGAGCGCTCCGGCTGTAATTGCATTCGGAGGTGCTTTGCCGGTGTCGGCAGCGGCTTCTGCACTCGGAGAAGCGTTTTTTACAACAACTCGCTTCTTTTCGTCCATAGATGGCGTGTATGCAAATGTTGATTATCCCGTGACGAAGGCTGTTCTTCTTTTACTTCTGTTGGCGGCTCTGTCGGTAATGCTCGTCACAAAAGGGAAGCTGATACCTCTGTTGTTATGCGCGGTCGGAGTGATGTCTGTTTTCGGTACTGCGCATATTGCGGAGAGCATCGAATTTGCACATGATACTGCTATCGTACGTTCAACGGGTGAGAGCGATGTGATGCTTTTGCGTTCCGATATCGGTCTTATAGTCGCTGACATGGGCTCGGACGGTGTGCGAGATATAGACGATTGTATGGCTGCAGCGGCGCAGCTGAAGGAAAACGATATAGGAGCATACATCTTCACCTCGCTGAACACAAGATCCGCAAACACGGCAAGATATCTTGTTCAAGGTAGCTCGGTCGGATGCATTTATCTTCCCGATTATGCCGCACTCGGCACCTCCGTGCTTGCAAACGCTGTCCGCGAAGAGGCTCAGAGGGCAGGGGTCGCTGTTGAGGTGTTCCGCTTCGGAGAAGAATTCTCTGTCGGCGGATACAGAATGTGTGTGAGTGAGCTTGAATATCTCGACAGATCGGTCAGGGCTCTTTACAGCGTCAGCGCGGTAAGTGACGAGGGGAGCGTTCTATGGATGTCGGGCGCATATCTCGAGGGAGAGAAGTGCGCATCCCTGAAGGGCAAAAGCTACGATAGGATCGTGTTCGGAATATACGGACCGAAATACAAGAAGAAGCTCACGGATCAGCTCAATGATGTTGAATGCGGAGAATATATAGCGGTATCCGAGAGCATATCCGAATTCGTGAGCGAAAACGGCAGAGTTTGCGGTGCTCTTGACGGAGCGTCCTTTTCTGTCTGCGAGAGTGTGAGATTCACATTTTTGCCTGATTTTCAGCAAAAATGATGTTTTAGAATAAAAAATATTTAGTTTAGGTATTTAAATCTATAAATATATGTGTTATAATATGGTGTTAGTTTTTATATTATAGGGGAATTAGACACCGGGAATGAATGAGTTTACCTGTTGCTTTACGGGACACAGAAGGATCCCGCAGAAAAAAACAGATGCCTTGAGGCAAAGGATCGCCGAGGAGATCGACCGCGCTTATGAAAAGGGCTATCGGCGCTTTTTGTGCGGCGGAGCGCTGGGGTTTGATACCTTGTGCGCCGAGGCAGTCATAGAAAAAAGAAAAAAGAACCCCGATGCACTTCTCATACTCGTGATCCCGTGTATGGGGCAGGAGGACAGCTGGAGTGCGGAGGACAGGGCGGTCTACGATCGGATATATGCGGAATGCGATGAGTGCTACTGCATGTCGGAGCTTTATACCGAGGGGTGCATGCATCAAAGAAACAGAGCCATGGTGAATGACAGCAGCCTTTGTATAGCATATCTCACTCACAAGGGCGGAGGCACCGCATATACGTATGACTATGCAAAGCAAAATGAGCTTGTCGTCATCAATCTTGCGGATGATGAGTCGGAAAATGAAGAAGAGCAAGAAGATCAAGGAGAAGAAAAATGAAAACAAGGATAGACGGAACCAAGATCAGGGCGATAGTGCTGTGTGCTATCGCGTTACTCTGCGGAGGCGTTCTTGCGGCTTTGCGCATCAAGGTGCTTTTCGGTGCATATGATCCCGCAACGGGACTTTATCCGAGGTGCCCCGACACGGCTGCGTTTGAGATCGGAATGCTCGCGCTTTCGCTCTCGCTTGCGCTGGGCGGACTTATGTTCGTATCTATCAAGGATTGCCGAATCGTTCCGATACCGATAGTGAGAGATTTCTCGGGAGCTCTGCTCGGCTTTGCGTTTCTTGCAGTAGCGGTATCCACCTACGTCAGCTCTAAGGTGAACATGATAGCGCTTTCGAGATTTGACGGCGTTCTTATCGTTTTCTGCCTTGTCTGTGCGGCATCCTTTTTCATGGAGGCTTTTTCGAAGAGCGATGTTCTCTCGAAGGAAGCGGCAACACTGCTGATGCTCTTTCGTCCCGTCTGCTGCCTGTTTATCAGCTTTTACTTCTACTTTGATTCGAAGACGGTAATACATGATTCGAACAAAAAGATGGCGACGCTCTTCTTTGCGGCAGTTCTTCTCTCTCTCCTGTGCGAGGTAAAGATGAAGCTTACAAAGACGAGGATCGTACTGTTTGCCTCTCTTTACGCTCTGTCTCTTTGCTACAGCATAATGTACGCCGTTCCTGATCTTGTGTGGTATTTTGTGCAGGGGGACAGCCTTATGCTCAGCGTATTCTTTGATGTCGCGGCGGCTGCGCTCGGCATCTGGAGCGCAGTGTGCATACTGTCGATAAGCTCTCCCAAGCGTACCGTAAGCACAGAGCAGACAGAGAGCCTGCACTCCGACGGGACAGAAGAGGAAAACACGCAGACCGCGGACGGATCGGAAATAACAAGCACCGCGGACGAGACTGCGGAGGATGAGGCTGCGGACAAGCCTGTGAGTACGGAGATACCCGAAGAAGTATCCGAGGCAAGAGAGACGGAAATATGAAAA
>JAZMZS010000107.1:0-1961 GCA_045586105.1 Eubacteriales bacterium
TCATCGATACCGCAGGACGTCTTCACATCGACGAAAAGCTTATGGCAGAGCTCGAGGCTATCAAGGGCTCGCTCGAGGTCACCGAGATTCTGCTCGTTATTGATTCGATGCTCGGTCAGGATGCCGTAAATGTGGCTAAATCCTTTAATGAGCTTCTCGATATCACAGGTGTCATACTGACGAAGATGGACGGTGACACACGAGGCGGTGCGGCTCTTTCCGTACGCTATATTACAGGTAAGCCGATAAAGTTTATCGGAACGGGAGAGAAGCTTGATGCGATCGAGCCATTCCACCCCGACAGACTTGCATCAAGAATACTCGGTATGGGAGATATGCTTTCGCTTATCGAGAAGGCGGAACAGGCTTATGATGAAAAGAAAGCCGCCGAGCTTGAAAAGAAGATGCGCGAAGCGACCTTTACTCTTGAGGATTATCTCGAACAGCTCGGACAGCTTAAGAACATGGGCAGCCTCGAATCGTTGCTCGGGATGATGCCCGGCATGAATGCATCCGCAATGAAGGATATCAAGGTCGATGACCGTGCTATGGCAAGGACGGAGGGTATTATTCTTTCCATGACAAAGAAGGAAAGAGAAAAGCCCGATATTATCAATTCCTCGAGAAAAAAACGAATTGCGGCAGGTGCCGGAGTTGGAGTTGACGAGGTAAACAGACTGCTCAAGTCCTTTGAGCAGATGAAAAAAATGATGAAGCAGTTCTCGGGAGCAGGCGGAAAACGCATGATGAAGAGAATGGGCATGAAATTCAGATAAAAATACCGTACAAATATTAAAAACGGATTTTTAAATAAATAACATAATATATTTTTTGGAGGAAATTTACAATGGCAGTAAAAATGAGACTTACCAGACTTGGAAAGAAGAAGAGCCCCTTCTATCGCGTAGTTATCGCTGATGCACGTGCACCCCGCGACGGTAGATTTGTTGAGGAGATCGGTTACTACAACCCCCTTACCGAGCCAGCTGAGATCAAGATCGATGCAGACAAGGCAAAGCAGTGGCTCCAGAACGGCGCTCAGCCTACCGACACTGTTAAGGCGCTTCTTAAGAAGAGCGGCATCGTTGACTAATTGAAAGGGGGAAGTTTTGCTTAAAGGCAAAATAACACTCGAAGCATGATTTCACTCAAGGACATACTCACAGACCTTGCAAAAGCGATCGTAGACAATCCCGATCAGGTCAGCGTGACCGAGGAGCAGGATCAGGACGGCGGCGTTCTGCTCACACTCACGGTCGCACCCGACGATATGGGAATGGTTATCGGCAGACACGGCAAGATAGCTAAGGCTATCCGTACCGTTATGAAGGCTGCTGCAAATACGCTTAAGACCAAGGTCACCGTAGAGATCAAGTAAAAACAAAAAAGCGCACGGAGTATTTCTTCCGTGCGCTTTTTGACTTAACCGAAAACGAGCGTTTTTAACAACAAATCATTATTATTCTGTATAAACGAGTGAGTTCAGGTGTTAACACGAGATAGATGTTGACGGGACACCTGTCACTATAAAAGTGTCCGTGAAAAAATCGTCGAGAAAAAACAAAATGTGGGTACATTCCGTGTATACAGAAAAAAACATCAGCGGTCAAAGTGCAATCTCCGAAACCGGAAATGAGGCACTCAATCGGACCGCTGACAATGGAAGTGTAACACATTCGGGCGGAAATGTCAAGGCGAAAACCTTATATGTAGTTACTGCGTATATGGGAAACAATAAAAAAATAGAAACCTCGCAGACCGCCGATGCATACAATAGTACCCCCAGCGTAACGTCCGAACTCGATGCTGCGATAGTTTCTAATAACACTATATCACAGCCGGAGAGCAAAGTCAAGTCGAAAACCTCAAAATCGCAGACGACTGCGAAAACGAGCAAGGGCAAGACTGCGGATGCTGTGTACGAAAAGGGTAAGAAGCTCAAGGCCGGGGACAAGGTCGGA
>JAZMZS010000108.1:0-7165 GCA_045586105.1 Eubacteriales bacterium
CGCCGAACTTGTCTGCGTAGTCCTGAACTCTGTTACGGCAGGATGCACGCATCTCGAGAAGGAAGTCTACCTTCTCGGGAGTGGAGATTCCGTCCTCGTCGTAGATGTAACCGTCGGGACCGGAGATAGTAACTACCTTACCGCCGAGCTCGTTTACCTTCTTTACGGTACCCCAAGCAACGTTACCGAAGCCCGAGATAGCGAAGGTCTTGCCCTTGATATCGTCGCCGAAGTGCTTGAGCATTTCAACGGTGTAGTAAACTGCACCAAAGCCGGTAGCCTCGGGACGGATGAGAGAACCGCCGTAGGGGATTCCCTTACCAGTGAGAACTCCCGTGAACTCGTCGCGGAGTCTCTTGTACTGACCGAAGAGGTAACCGATCTCGCGCGCACCTACGCCGATGTCGCCTGCGGGAACGTCCGTGTCGGGTCCTATGTACTTCTGAAGCTCGGTCATAAAGCTCTGGCAGAAGCGCATTACCTCAGCGTCCGACTTACCCTGAGGATCGAAGTCGGAACCGCCCTTACCGCCGCCCATGGGAAGAGAGGTGAGGGAGTTCTTGAAGGTCTGCTCAAATCCGAGGAACTTGATGATAGACTCGTTAACGGAGGGGTGGAAGCGCAGACCGCCCTTGTAAGGACCGATAGCACTGTTAAACTGAATACGGAAGCCGCGGTTTACGTGAACGACACCATTGTCGTCAACCCACGGAACACGGAACTTGATAATTCTCTCGGGCTCTACCATTCTCTCGATAACGCCTGCCTTTACAAGCTCGGGGCGTGCCTCGATAACAGGCTCGATAGACTCAAGGACCTCGACTACGGTCTGATGGAACTCGACCTCGCCTGCGTTTCTTGCCTTGACTCTCTCTACGAGGTCAATAAGATACTGATTTTTCAAACTCATTTTGATTCAACCCTTTCATATATATGCAGTTTGTATTTTTGCATGAAATGTTTTTAAATATTTCATATGGATGATTGATTTTATCACGGAATAATAGTTGTTGTCAATATTTTTTGCCGATTTTTTTGACGAGATGCAATTTTGCAAATCATTTTTTGCAAAATCAGCCTCTTAGCCACATCTCGAACCGCTCTACGTTGTCAATTTTTCCGATGACCGCAACGATATCTCCCTCTCGCAGCACCGTTTCGGGACCGATGTCGGCGGTGGTAACGCCGTTTTTCTTTATCGCGATCATGTTAAGGGAGAAGCGTCGGCGAAGATCAAGCGCTATAACCTTCATGCCGTCGGCTCTACCGCTTATCTCAAGCTCTGCAATGTCCACGTCCTGACCGAGAGATATGTACTCGAGCAGATTCGGTCTTGCAAGCTTCCCCGCAAGCCTCTCACCCATATCGCGCTCGGGATAAACCACCTCGGCTCCGAGCTTTTCAAGCACGGTTCCCTGCTCCTCGCTCTTTGCCTTTACTATCACCCTCTTTACTCCCATGTTCGTGAGGTTGAGCACGGCAAGCACGCTCGTCTCAAACGCCCTTCCTATTCCCACGATAACGGTATCGCACTCACCAAAGCCCATTTTTTCAAGGTTCTCGCGCGAAAGATTTCCCGACAAAAATGCATTGTCGCAAAAAGCGGCAGCCGCGTTGATCTTTTCCTTTATACAGTCAACGACTACGAGCTCCTTTCCGTATTCGGCAAGGGTCTCTGCAAGCGACATTCCGAATCTACCGAGACCTATGATGCCGAAGATCTCCTTTTGCTTTTTTGCTTTTCTCGAGCCGAAGCCGGAGGTAAGCTTTTCGGAGGCTTTTTTATTTATATTAGATCTGTTTGCCATTTTATGTATCTCCTTTAACCTATCTGAATTGATTCTTCCGCCCTTGAGACGCCCGTGTCGGTGCGGCTTATCCACAGAGTTGCGATCGAAAGAGGTCCGAGCCTGCCAATGTACATGGTCATTATCAGGATCAGCTTGCTGAGATCTCCTAAGCCCCCCGTAATTCCCGTGCTCAGTCCTGCTGTTCCAAAGCCCGAGCATACCTCAAACAGCACGTCTCTCATCGGTAGATGAGGCTCAAGCGCACATATTCCGATCGTGCAGAGCATCACCACGCTCACGGCAAGCATAAGTATCGCAAGTGCCTTTCTGACAGCGTCATCGGGGATCTTTCGCTTGAACGCTTCCGTCTCGGTGTTCGTTGAATATGCAAAAAGATGACGAACGAGCACGAACGCCGTGGTCGTCTTTATTCCGCCTCCGGTAGAGCCCGGGGATGCTCCGATGATCATAAGCAGGTTCATAACGATAATGCCGGCGTTTGAAAATTCAGTCATCGGCTTGGTGGAGAAGCCCGCCGTTCTCGTGCTGACGCTCGTAAAGAAGGAGGTGAGCAGGCTGATGCCGTCGCCTTCGGTCAGCTTGAGCGCGATCATTCCGCCGACGATCAGAATAAGCGTCATCGTAATGACTGTCTTAGTATGAAGGCTGTACCTTTTGAACCTTTTCTTTTCTATAATATCGGTCATAACGAAAAATCCGAGCCCGCCGAAAATGATAAGAAGAGCCGTCACGATATTAAGATACGCATGATCGATAAACGCATACATACTGTCGCCCGTTCCGAAAATGTCAAAGCCTGCGTTGTTGAATGAGGCTATCGAATGAAAGACGCTGTACCCAAGTCCCCGCACAAGCCCGTAGCGCGGAACGAAAACGGGCATACACAGTGCCGCTCCCGCAAGCTCGAAGCAAACGCTCGCGAAAAACACCGTCTTTATAAGGTTCATTACACCCTTTAGCGTATAATGATTAAAGGATTCCTTTGCAAGAGCCATTTCCCTCATGCCTGCTTTTTTCCTCATAAAAAGGATAAGTCCAAGCCCAAAGGTGGTAATACCGAGCCCTCCTATCTGGATAAGCGTGGCGATCACCGTTCTTCCAAAGACGGTAAAGGTCGCGCCGGTATCGAATGCAACGAGTCCCGTAACGCACACGGCGCTCGTTGCGGTAAACAACGCGTCGACAAAGGACACCTCCGTCCCTTCCACGTGCGAGATCGGGAGCATAAGCAGAAGCGCCCCGACGAATATTAAAAAAAGGAAGCCGAGGGCTATCAGCCTGCCGGGGGTCATCTTTACGCCTTTTATATGTACCACTTCCTCACAGAATGCAGAGAGAATACTCTGCATATATTTTACAATACAATGATTATACTACAAAATCTTACGGATATCAAGAGCGGAGCGTTACTTTTTACGTCTGATAAGCAGCCTTCCCATAGCACGCGCATTGAAGGGGATGAGAGGATAAAGATAGGAGCGTGTACCGTTTACCGTTGTATTGGTCGCAACAAGCAATACTATCACCGCAATTCCGATAAAGAATCCGGCAAATGAAAACAGCCATGACATGATCAGCAAAAACACACGCATGAACTTGAATGCAAAGCCGAGCTCGATCGAGGACTGTGTGAAGTTCGCTATTGCGCTGAAGGCAATAAGAAGCACGACGTGGCTCGTAAGAAAACCGATATTGACCGCAAATTCGCCGAGTATCAGTCCTGCTATCGCACCGAGCGAGGAGGAGAGGACGTTTGGTTGTATGAGTGCGGCGTACTTCAGTCCGTCTACCATGAACTCCGCCGCGAGCAGCTGTGCTATTATCGGGATCCTTGCGTCCTCAGGGATAAGGAACTCAAGTGCGGGCGGAAGAAGCGACGGGTGTGTTACAAGCAGATACCAAAGAGGGGTGAGCACAAGTGTCGCGAGAAAGGTTATATGCCGAAGCACACGCAGATACCCTCCCGTAAAGGGCGGCATATAATAATCATCCGTCTGCTGCATAAAGTCGAAGATCGAGGTCGGCAGAAGCATTACCTCGGGAGAGTTGTCACATATTACGATCACCGAGCCCTCGAGCAGCTGAGCCGAGGCTACGTCGGGGCGCTCGGTCGTCCTTATCTTGGGAAAGGGGTTATACCATCTCGTTTTTATCAGTGTTTCGGCAAGCGACTGATACCCGAGCGTTATCGCATCGGTATCTATCGAATCAAGCCTCCCCTCTATATATCTGACGTATTCGGGGTCCGCTCTTCCCTCCATATACATCACGACAACGTCGGTGCGCGATGCCTTCCCGACGCTTTTATAGACAGTCCGCAGCGTAACGTCGCGTATCCTTCTCCGTACAAGGGCTGTATTGAATATCAGCGTTTCAACAAATCCGTCATGAGCACCTCTGAGCACCTTGTCGCTCTCAGGCTCATCGGTGCTGCGCGCCGGGTATGTCCTCGAATCTATTATTACCGCACAATCCCCGAAGGTAGAGCCGAGCATCAGAGTAGCTCCCGAGAGCACCATCATCGTCATAAGCTCGGTGTCGGATGTCACATCGACCTCTACGTAGGGAATGTTTTTGTCCGAGAATAACCGTGCCGCGCCCTGCCCGCGCTCGAGCTCCTTGAGAGAGGAAAAGTGCATCATCAGCTTTTGCATTACGGCATCCTTGACAAAGCCGTCGATGAAGTACAGCGTCAGCTCGTCGCGCTCGCCTATCTTCAATGTCTTTTTCAGTATATCAAAGTTCTCGGTCACTCTCAGGTGCTTGTCCACGGCATCAATATTATCTCTGTAGCTTTGAGAAAAGATCATTTTGCTCCTCCGAGTGGATATTTGTTACTATTATGCGAACTTTTTTCACTTTTTACACCACAATTTATGCTAATCACTTGTCAAATGAAGGAATTTGTGGTATTATTATGCCGTAAGTCTTTCTATCAATTTATATAATATTATAATAACGAGGTAACGCTATGCCTAACGTAAATTATTCGGTCGAGCTGCTCGACCGCTTCTGTACTGATGCATTCTCAAGGATCGGTTTCACAGCCGAGGAGAGCCGTATCATCACAGATGTTCTTCTCATGAGCGACCTTTACGGTATCGAGTCTCACGGAATGCAGAGAGTCGTCCGCTACCACAAGGGAATCGAAAAGGGTCTTATCGACATTCACGCAAAGCCCGAGGTCGTCTTCGAAACTCCCGTAAGTGCTGTCATTGATGCGCATGATTCAATGGGACAGCTCGTAGGCCACGCCGCTATGCAAAAGGCTATCGAGAAAGCCAAAACTACCGGTATAGGTATCGTTTCGGTACGCAATTCCAACCACTACGGAATCGCGGGATATTATGCAAAGATGGCATGCGACGCAGGCTTTATCGGTTTTTCGGGAACTAACAGCGAGGCTATAATGGTCCCCACCTTCGGAAGGCTCGCAATGATCGGCTCGAATCCTATTGCGGTATCGATGCCTGCAGATCCATACCCTTTCTTCTTTGACTGCTCTACTACTGTTGTCACCCGCGGCAAGCTCGAGATGTACAACAAGATGGAAAAGCCCCTTCCCGACGGCTGGGCGCTCGACCGCGACGGACACGATTCGAACGATGCGGCTGACGTTCTCTCCAACATCGTTGCAAAGAACGGCGGAGGAATCATGCCTCTCGGCGGTTCAAAGGAGGTCAACGGAAGCCACAAGGGCTACGGCTACGGAATGCTCTGCGAGATATTCTCCTCTATCGTTTCGATGGGTACTACATCCAACTACTGCATGAAGGGCAAGAGCGGCATCTGCCATTTCTTTGCCGCTATAAACCCCAATATATTCGGAGATGCCGATGCTATACGCGAGCACCTGTCCACCTTCCTCGAGGAGCTGAGACAGAGCCCCAAGGCTGAGGGCGCCGAGCGCATCTACACCCACGGTGAGAAGGAGGTCTTCGCTATCGCCGACAGACGTGCAAACGGCATTCCCGTCAACGTCAACACCGTCCGCGAGATGATCGAATTCGCTAAGTTCGTAGGGCTCGATCCCAAGGAATACTTCGGTGACTTTACCGAGGATAACGGCTCCAAGATGTTCTCGGGCAACTATTGATGATAGTATGATATAAGACATGAAGAGACGTGGAACCCCCTTTTGCCAAAGGGGATTCCACGTACCCTTTTCCCCAAAACCTTTATGAATGAGTTTGAATAAACCGAACTTTTGTGCGTACCTGCTTCATGGGGCGCCTTTTTATTTGCCTCAAGCCCGCGCGGCGCGCTCGTTGCTGTCGTCGCGGCACCACCCCCTGTCATCCTCGAACGGAGCGTATCGGAATGAAGGAGCTGAGAGGGAGATGATAATAACGGTAATGATTCTTCCCGCTTAGATTCTTCGTCGGCTGAAGCCTCCTCAAGAATAGCAGCAGGGACGAAGCTTCGCACTATATGAGTAGCGACTTCATTGTTTACGCATAAATAGATACGCAATTTCCTTTGCGGCAAAAAGATCCTCTGCAAGCACCGTATGCTTGCAGAGGATCTTTTCTCTTTTATTTGATCTTAACGTGATAATCATATATTCTGTATGACCAGAGGCTCTTGTCTCCCGTGACGGACACGGTATAATAAACACTTACAACACCTGCCTCGGGCAGATGCCCATACGCGTCTCTGAGGATACCTGTATTATGATTTCTCGCAAATCCTGTCTCAGCCTCACCTATCTTGGCCACGTTTCTCCAGGTAAAGGAAGAATAGCTCGCAGGCTCGTTAAAGGAGCTCACTCTGAAATGAGAGGAGATATAGTCGGGAACACTGCTCGGGTTAGGATGACAGTCCGAGCTTGCGTAGAAGCGCTTGTTCTGTGCATCATAGACGAAGTCGGCGTTGTTTAATATATCGTCGGCAAAGTTGAGATCAAGCAACCCCGTCTCGGAGAGCTTGACCGAGGATGCACGCACGGGTGAATCGAGATCCGACAGGTCCCACTTCTCGATGACAGTTCTTGTTCCGGTATGGTCGCCTCTTGTATAGAAAAGAAGCATGCTTCCCTTCTTGTCCATATTGATGATGCTCGGCTGACCAACTCCCCACTGAAAAATATTTTGATCTATTGTCATGTCGCGGACAAAGTCAACGAGTGGTGCGTTGCCGACCTTGATAAATGGTCCCTCGGGGCTCTTTGCAACAGCAATTCCGAGATCGTTTTCCTGGCTGTTATCAGTAACGCATCCGAGATACGCCATAAGGCAGGAATACGTCTCTCCCTTATACTTGAATTCACCCATCACCACCGAGGGGTCGCACACGTGGCGCGCATCCCAGTTGTTTTACGTAGGAGAGAGTACAAGCTTCTCCTCACCCCAAGT
>JAZMZS010000109.1:0-4293 GCA_045586105.1 Eubacteriales bacterium
TCCCGATCTGATAGAGAAGCTGCGCGACGGCGCTCTGCGCCGTGAGCTCGGGGAATTCTCGCTCAATTGCGCCCGTACGCTCTACTCCTCACGCCGTATGGCAGAGAGGACTGCCGAGGTCTACGAAAGGGTGCTGCGCCCCTCTCTCTTTTTCATCGGTCATTACGGTGCGGAAAACATGGGAGACGATGAGGCGCAGAGACAGCTGCGCATCCATCTCGGAGAAAAGCGGGAGCTGAGATTTCTCTCAAGAAACAGCTCCGAATGCGCAGGAGGGATCCCGAGGCTGGATGCGCGCAGGATATACCGAAGCGCCAAAAGGGCGGAGGCGGTCATTCTCGGCACGGGCAACCTTCTGCAGGACGAAACGAGCGTGCGCTCTCTCGCTTATTACAGGGCGGTCTGCGGTCTGTGCAGGGCCGCAAACGCGCGTTTTGCCGTTTTTTCAAACGGTATAGGTCCGCTCTCGGGCGCCGCGGCAAAGCGCACTGCCTCAGAGATCCTCTCTATGGCGGACTACATATCCTTCAGAGAAGCCTCGTCTCTCTATTACTACTATTCAGAGCTCGGCGCCGTGACCGGGGCGAGCCTCGGCGCGGATATTGTTCTCTTGTGCGAGCCCGAGCCCTGCAAGGAGGCTGACGAGATCATCAGAGATGCAGGAAAATATATCATTATCTGTCCGAGAGGCGGTCAAAGCAGAAGGGACACAGAGGCGCTGTGCAAGCTTGCGCTCGATACAAAAAAAGCCGGCTTTACGCCGGTCTGCCTGCCTATGGACAGGAAAAGGGACGCTCCGCTCTGCCGTGAGCTTTCGGCATTCGGTCCTGCCGCCTGCGGGCTCAGCTGTGCTCAGGCGGCATACCTGATCAGCCGTGCCTCAGCCGTAGTCGGCGGAAGGCTACATTCGGCGGTGCTTGCCGCTTCTGCGGGTACGCCCTTTGCCGCCTATGATGCCGACAAAAGGATAGAGGCGTTCGTTTCTTATTCCGAGTGCGGGACGTATCTGCGCTCGGGTGAGTTTGACGCAGAGGCGCTCGAGGAGGCGCTCTCGCTCGAATGCAGGCGCGCCGCCCTGCATCCCTACAAGAATCGAATACAGCGGCTGCGGGAGCGGGCATTGTTCGATCTCGGGGCGCTTGGGGAATGGGCGGATCGCAAAAAGCCGCTGCCGTGACCGCCTTTTGCACTTTTTTCTGTTGCAAACGCAAAAAAAGAATGATATAATCTATTCGGGTATGATACCCTGATTTTCCTATGACGGAGGTATTCTATGAACCACGATTATATTTATTCCACTCCCGACTACGAAAGCACGGCTGCCGGGATCGGTTTTTCGGTAATGGCTGTCGTTTTTCTGATAATGCTGGTGTCATCGGCGATCCCGCTGATAATTTACATAATACGCGCGCTGGCTCTCTACAGACTGGCGAGCAGAAGAGGGGTAAGCTCTCCTATTCTCGCATGGATACCCGTTGCCGATGCATTTCTGATCGGAAAGCTGACCGAGGAGGTCGAGGCAAGACGGACAGGACACAGCAAGAGCTGGGCAAAGACTACGCTCATCACCTCTATCATCGGTTCGGGCGGATTTGGTCTGACCTACGTGCTCTTGGTCGTGATGATAGTAGTGATCGGAATTTCAGAAGCAAATTTTGAAGCGGCAAGCATCGGGATCATGATGGTATTTATCGTTACATACATTTTTCTTATGGTCTCGGCAATGCTCGCGTACGCCGCATACATTCTCAGATCCATTTGCGAGTTCAAGCTGTTCGAGGACGTTCTTCCCGAAAAGGCTCTGCTCTATACAGTGCTTTCTGTCGCTGTGCCCTTCGCCGAGCCGATACTCCTCTTCAAGATAAAGGAGCTCGGCTACGAAAAGCCCGCTCCCGCTTACAATTACGCCTATACGGGAGCTCCCGCTTATCCGCCAAACGCTCAGGGCTTCTGTCCGCCCGCGGGAATGCAGCAGCCTCCGCAGTATCAGCCTCCGCAGTATCAGCCCCCGCAGTATCAGCCCCCGCAGCAGCCTGACATTCATCTGATGCAGATGCAAGAGCAGCAGCTGCAGCAGACACAGCAGCAGGTACAGCAGCAGACCGTTATTCCGCCCGAGACGGAAAACGGCAGTCGGATGTGATAAGAAGGTTTACTTTCAATGAAACGGCGCTTGCCATGACGCAACAAAAACGCAATTTCCCATGCGGTAAAAACAACATGAGCGCAGCACTGCCTTACGGCAATGCTGCGCTCATTATCGTTTGTCGGTGCCTCGGTCGGGGATGGGCGGCGTTGTTCTTCGAGCAAATGATGTTGTCCTGCGGGCAGGTGATGATGCACTTCGTGCAAACGCTTCCCCTCCGCCCTGTCATCCTCGAGCCTCGCTTGCATAATTTCCGTCACCGCTCGACTATCCCTCCGCGAGCCTGCTCGCTGAGGAATAGTCAGCCGAGGTTCCCCAAATGATGCTTGCATCGTTTGGGGGTTCGCAGCGGCTGGGGTTCCCCAAATGATGCTTGCATCGTTTGGGGGTTCGCAGCGAAGGATCTAAGGGCGAGTAGAAAGAAACGATGCTTTGTTCTCCCGCTCAGATCCTTCGGTCGCTTCGCTCCCTCGAGGATGACAGCGGAAGCGGACTTATCTCTTCCCTCTTGCTTCTTGCTTCTTCTTCCTCGTGCCGAAGGAAGGCTTTTTTGTATTTCTGCTTTGCTTGTGAGCGGGGCGGGCTTGTGAAACGTGCTTTTGTGCAGGCTTGCTTCTGCTCTGCTGTCTCTGCGCGCCCTCTCTCTCGGGGCGGACAAGGCACCCTTCTCCGAAGCCGATGAGGTCCTGTCTGCCCGCTTTTTTCAGCGCTTCTCTGACGAGCGGTGCGTTTTCGGGACGGTTGTACTGCAAAAGCGCCCTCTGGAGCTGCTTTTCGTGGTAGTCGGTGCAGACGTATATCTTCTTTTCGGTAAGCGGGTCGATTCCAGTGTAGTACATCACGGTGGATACCGTACCGGGGGTAGGATAAAAATCCTGCACCTGCTCGGGTGAGAGACGGCGCCTCTTTAGCATGAGCGCCAGCTCTATTGCGTCCTCGAGCCGAGAGCCCGGGTGGCTCGACATGAGATACGGAACTATATACTGCTCCTTGCCTGCACGCCTCGTAAGATCAAAGTACTTGTCCTCAAAGTCGCAAAAGAGCGAGAAGGGAGCCTTCCCCATAGCACCGAGAACGTGCTCCGAGCAGTGCTCGGGCGCGACCTTGAGCTGTCCCGAGACGTGGTCGGAGACGAGAGCACGGAAAAACGAATCGTCCGAGTCGTACATCAGATAGTCAAAGCGTATACCCGAACGCACGAAGACCCGCTTTATCTTCGGAAGCCTTTTCAGCTCGCCGAGCAGATGAAGATACTCCGAGTGATCGACCTTGAGATTCTTGCACGGCTTTGGAGCAAGACAGCGCTTGTTCGGACATACGCCGTGCTCTAACTGCTTGTCGCAGGCGGGATAGCGGAAGTTTGCCGTAGGCCCGCCGACATCGTGGATATACCCCTTAAAGCCCTCAAGCTCGGTTATCAGCTTAGCCTCCTCGATCACGCTCTGCTCCGAGCGCGAGCGCACGGTGCGCCCCTGGTGGAAGGCAAGCGCACAGAAGTTGCAGGCACCGAAGCACCCGCGGTTGTGCGTGATAGAGAACTTGACCTCCTCGATCGCGGGAACTCCTCCCGCCTCCTTGTAGGATGGGTGGTAATCACGCATAAAGGGGAGCGAATACACACGGTCGAGCTCCTCGCGCTCGAGCGGAGGCATAGGCGGGTTCTGTACGAGAAGCTTATCCCCGTAGCCCTCGCAGAGTGCCTTTCCGCTGATAGCGTCCTGGTTACGGTACTGAATGCCAAACGCACGCGCGTAGGCGCGCTTGTCCTCCTTCAGCTCGTCGTACTCGCCGATAAATTCGCAAGGGAAGTGTATAGGGTCCTCGCGCTTTGCAAGATATACCGTTCCTCTGACGTCGCGTATCTTCTTTACGGGAACTCCGCGGTCAAGCAGGGCGGCAATGCGCAGAAGTATCTTCTCGCCCATTCCGTAGGTGAGAATATCGGCGCGCGAGTCGACGAGAAGCGAACGGCGCACCTTGTCCTGCCAGTAGTCGTAGTGGGCAAAGCGCCTCAGCGACGCCTCAAGCCCGCCGAGGATGATCGGTACGTCCCCGTAAGCCTCGCGGATGCGGTTCGAATACACGATACACGCACGGTCGGGACGCAGCCCCGCACGGCCGCCCGGGGAATAATAATCGTAGGAGCG
>JAZMZS010000110.1:0-5163 GCA_045586105.1 Eubacteriales bacterium
CTTCGGTGGAATCGCCGGGGGCTCCGACTCCGAGAATATCTGCGGGTGTGCCCGTGCCGTCTGCTATCTTCTTCACCTCGTCGAAGGTAGAAAGACGTATCCTGCCGCTTGCCGTTACGGCGTCATACACTCCCTCCTCTATCTCGAGTATGAAGCTTGCACGGTCAAGGTGGGTCTCAGCATCCGCCAGACTCGCAACGCATCCGGAAATACCGTTGAACAGAGTAGCCGCAGGAGAAGCATGATCCCATCCGAGGTCGATATTTGAATTTTTGGTAATAACGAGCCTAAAGGTGCCGGTTACTCCCGACTGCTTGCTTCCGAGACTCGTAACACTGCAGTCATTCACCGCGCAGTGACGGCGCACCGTCGCTCCGTCGATGTATATCTCGGCGTTTGATGCAGTATATTTTGCATTTCTGCAAACAACGAGGTTGTTGATCACCGCATCCGGACCTACGTAGAGACGGCAGGTGCCGTTGAGGTTGCCCTTCGATCCGTTGTGAGCAAACGCGGACACGTCCTCGAATCTGCCCGACTTGATGATTATGGTCGAATCGGCATTATACTGCTTGGCGGACGAATCATACAAGCGCGTGGTAGTACCTCCTGCCGCTCTGACGGAAAAGAGCCCCTTGGTCTCGCTGACACCCGAGGTGTTGGTCAGCTCTATCCCCTCGCCGAAGGTCATGGTGTGGAACTGCGTTGTGAAGATGAACTGGCTGTTTTTGGTGATCTCTACGTTGATATCCCTGATCTCAAGCTCACCTCCGAGTGCCCAGACCTTTCCTGCGGTCACGGTCTTGAGCTTGGAGGCAGCATCCTTGCCTCTGATGGTGATCTTGTTCTGATGCTCGGGCTCATCGTAGGATGCGGAAAAGTTAAATTCGACCTCTCCGACTATAACGACCTCGGCGTCCTCGGTAAGGGCGGCCGCGGCGTTTACGGCGTCTAGGATATCCCCGAACGCCTCCGTCTCGCTCGAGCCGTCGCCGCTGCCTCCCGCCTTTACGTATAGAGTCTCTGTTGCGGCTCCTGCATCAAACGCCATGAATATTCCGCATGACAGCATAACGAGTGCCGTTATGATAAGTACGACTGTTTTCTTCATTTTAATCTCCGTTCAGTTTAATATATATATCCCGTATCAAGTCAAATAATTACCCGCGTTTTCTTCTCGCATACTCTGTAGGTGTATATCCGACTATCTTCTTGAAGGTCTTGGAAAAATGGTATATACTTTTAAAGCCGACGCTCTCGGCTATATCGGATATCGGCATATAGTCGCCCGAGAGCATATCCTTTGCCTTTTCCATTCTGACAGACTGCAGATATCTCATCGGAGGCTGTCCGAACAGTGCGGAAAAGAGCTTTCTGAAATACACGCTCGACACTCCCGCGACCGCGGCAAGCTCGTCGCTCGAAAGCTCGGTGTTGGCGTAATTCTCTTCAAGGTACTTGATAGCAGGCGCTATCATTTCATACTTTGATGAAGAATAGTATGCCGACATCTTCTTTTCCTGCAGTTTTGCAAGTATATCGTAAAGTCCCGCCATGCAGGCAAGCTCGCACGCAGGCTTTTTGAAGGTCCACTTCCGCTCGAGTCCTATCATTTTATTGACGAAGTCGTGCTTACGGCTGATGCCGCAGCTCATAAGGCTCGGGATATCACCGTCATATTCCGCTTCAAATTCTATCATATAGCACTCCCCGAGCTCCTCAAAACAGGTCTTGTAGCTCGCACCCGCAGGCAGGATAACTACGTGCTCGGGGTCTGAGACGTAGTCTCTGCCCTCCGATCTGTACACGGTCCTCCCCTCACATTTGACCGAGACCGCCCAGCACTCACGGTCGGATCTTGCGGAGGTATGGACGTGTGAAATATTTATTCTGTTCACAGCAAGTATTCTTTTTACGGTTATCTTAGACAAGTCCGGCTTTGCCATTTCATCCTCCGTGGTATTCATCTGACTTAAAATCATTTTATACAAACAAAAATGCCTTGTCAACCGAATAGAGCAATTGCTTGTATCAAAAATGACAAAAATATCATAATATGCATTTACTTCAAATCTCGCCGCGTGATAGTATAAAATCGCAGTAAAACGAGCTCAAGAAAAAAGGACAACATTATGAAAAAGATAAAAATAGGACAGATAGGCATAGGCCATAATCACGGTGCCGCCAAGGCTGCGGATCTGAGAAGGCTGCCGGAGCTTTTTGAATTCGTAGGACTTGTGATTCCCGAGCACGACCGCGAGTATTTCTCACGGCGCGAGCTTGACGAATACAGGGGCGTACCCGTTATGACCGAGGAGGAGCTCTTTTCCATTCCCGACCTCGACGCGGTGCTGATCGAGACCTGCGTTCCTTACCTCGTCCCAACCGCGCAAAGAGCGATAGACCGAGGACTTCATATTCACCTCGACAAGCCCGCAGGTGAAAATATCGCAGAATACGAAAAGCTGCTCTCGGATGCAAAGGCAAAAGGACTTGCCGTGCAGATGGGTTATATGTACCGCTATAACCCCGGAGTCCTCTATGCGCTCGAGAAGATAAAAGCGGGGGCTGTGGGAGAGGTCATGTATATCGACGCGCATATGTCAACTGGACACGACGCTGGCTTTAGGAAATTTCTATCGCAGTTCACGGGCGGAACGATGTACATATTCGGCTGTCACCTGATCGATCTGATCGTCAAGATAAAGGGCAAGCCCGAGAGGATAGTTCCCTTCAACATAAATTCACACCACGACGGTCTGGACTTTCCCGACAACTGCGCGGCGGCTCTCGTTTATCCCGACGGGACCTGCTGGGTGCGCACCTCATCGGTAGAGGTAAACGGCTGGGGCAGAAGACAGTTTGCCGTTTGCGGAACGAAGGGCACGATAGAGATAAAGCCGATAGAGTCCCCGATGAAGGTCACCGAGGCTTACGCCGACACGGCAAAAAGCTGGAAAGATATCCACTCGGACGTCGAGCCGCCGAAGCAAGCGCACAGATACGTCAATATGCTGACCGATTTTGCCAAGATGATACGCGGCGAGGGGGAGAATCCCTACACCTACGAGCACGATCTCTACGTACACAAGGCAACTCTTGCCGCCTGCGGATTCGATATAGAGCTATAAGGAGGAAAACGATATGAAAGCAATGCTCGTCAATTCCGAGCAGCACCTCGTATGGAGCGAGGTAGACTATCCCGTGCTCGGAGAGGATACGGTAATAATCGAAGTAGAGGCGGCAGCTCTGAACCGCGCTGATATTCTGCAAAGAAAAGGCTCATACCCGAGCCCCAAGGGCTGGCCCGAATGGATGGGACTTGAGGTAGCGGGTACCATAAAGGAAATGGGAGCCGCAGCGCATGAGCACTCTCCCTTCAAGATAGGCGACCCCGTCTGCGCTCTTCTCGGAGGCGGAGGGTATGCAGAGTACGCGGCAGTTCCGTATAACATGGTGATGCCCGTACCGAAGGGTATGAGCATGGTCGAGGCTTCCTCCCTTCCCGAGGCTTACGCTACGTCATATCTCAACCTCTTCTACGAGGGACACCTGAAGGCGGGTCAGACGATCTACATAGCGGCGGGTGCATCCGGACTTGCAAGCGTGGCGATCCCGATGGCAAAGGCGTTCGGTGCAAAGGTGGTAACGAGCGTTCTCACCGAGGAAATAGCAAAAAGCATTTCACATCTCGGCGCGGATATCGTCGTTGACACCTCAAAGACCAAGCTTGAAGACGTCTTCCGTGAGCTTGACGAGGCGGGCGAGAGCGTCAACGTTGCCATGGACTGCCTCTGCGGACAAACGCTCGGCGAGTGCTTCAAATACATGGCGGAGGGCGGCTACTGGGTGGTAATATCCACTCTTGCGGGTATTGAGACCAATATTCAGCTTCGTCCCCTTCTCACGCGCGGACTTCATCTCGTAGGCTCTATGCTGAGAAAGAGGAGCGTCCGCGAAAAGGCCGATCTTCTGTCCGAGCTCGTCGAGCGCGTATGGCCGAAGCTTGAGTCGGGCGAGATCAAGCCCACCGTATACAAGGTTCTGCCCATGTCCGAGGCCGAGGAGGCGCACGGCATACTTGAGCGGGGCGAGAACGTCGGAAAGGTCGTACTCACACTCAAATGACCGAACTATTAAATTCTATCGCCGGATCATCCACGTACGAATACTTCACGAGAGCGGCAACGCAGATCCTGATGATACTGCTATACATCGGGATAGGCTTTGTTCTCAGGCGCTCAAGGCTGTTGCCCGAAACGACCTCGAAAAGTCTGTCGCTTCTTGAGACCTTCGTATTCTTGCCGGCACTCATATTCAACAATCTTTGCGCAAACGTACAGATCGAAAAAATAACCACCTATTCCGTCATGGTAGCGAGCGGAGCGCTATTCCTCGCGGCGGTCCTTCTCGTTTCTTTCGTATTTACCAGGATATTTTCGAGGGGCAGACCTGCCGAGGAGCGCGGAACGTATACGTATATGTTTGCCTTTGCAAACTACGGCTACGTCGGTTATCCCGTGATAGAGGGAGTTTTCGGATCGGGCATGCTTACATCGATGATCCTGTTTGCGGTTCCCTTCACGTTTGCGATCTATACCTATGGTGCTATCCTTCTTTCAAGTGACGGAAGATCGAAAAAGCTCACTATCCCGCCCAAGATGATCCCTATCCTGTGTGCGCTTGCACTCGGTGTTATCGTGGGTCTTACGGGTATAAAGCTTCCCTCGGTCATCACCGGAATGACGGGAGCACTCAAGGGCTGTATGTCGCCCGTTGCAATGATAATGACGGGATTCGTGCTCGGCTCGCTTAACTTCAAACAGATATTCACCTCGGTGCGTGCATACGCAGTAAGCATCGTAAGACTGGTGATCATTCCCGCTATCTTCGCAGGGGCGTTGCTGCTGCTCGGACTGTTTATTAAAATTCCCGGCGAGCTTATGATAATTCCCCTGTTTATCGCTTCTATGCCGATAGGTCTCAACGCCGTGATCTTCGTGGAAGCATCAGGCCGTGACAGCACCGACAACGCACGAATGTGTCTGATATCGTATATTCTCGCACTCTTTACAGTTCCGCTCGTTATGGCGTTTTTATCACAATATCAAATATAGGAGAACTCAAAAATGAACAGAAAGCAGATTCTTTTTACCGGTATAG
>JAZMZS010000111.1:0-13492 GCA_045586105.1 Eubacteriales bacterium
GTATTATGTTTTTATAGGTCTTTTAAGCTATACCAAAACAAATTTTGATTATCAACGAAAGGATATGCGTTTTTCGCATATAACAAAGAAAGATGGACAGAGTGTTTAATTTTTCCGCAGGCCCTTCTATGCTTCCAATGCCTGTACTCGAATCGGCAAGAGATGAACTCTTGAATTACAACGGAAGTGGAATGTCAGTTATGGAAATGAGCCATCGCTCGAAGGTTTACGAGGAGATCATCTTCGGAGCTGAGGCGGCACTTCGCAAGCTCATGAACGTTCCTGATAACTATAAGATACTTTTCCTTCAGGGCGGAGCTTCAACTCAGTTTGCGGCTGTTCCTCTTAACCTGATGAACAAGAATCATAAGGCTGATTATATCGTTTCCGGCCAGTTCTCGAAGAAGGCATATACAGAGGCTAAGAAGTTTGGTGACGTAGTTTGTGCCGCTTCTTCTGCTGAGGACAATTTCACATATGTTCCCAAGACCACCCGCGAGTCCTTCAGAGCTGATGCTGACTATGTACATATCTGCTTCAACAACACCATTTACGGTACTAAATTCCCCTATATCCCCGATACCGGTGATATTCCTCTTGTAGCGGATATGTCCTCCTGCATTATTTCCGAGCCTGTCGATGTTTCGAAGTTTGGTGTTATTTATGCAGGTGCACAGAAGAATATGGCTCCTGCAGGTCTTACTGTTGTGATCGTACGTGAGGATCTTCTCGGAAATGCAAAAGAAGATATTCCGGTCATGCTTGACTGGAAGAGCATGGCTGACAACGATTCTATGTATAATACTCCTCCTTGCTATCCCATTTACATAGCAAAGCTCGTTTACGAGTGGATACTCGATATGGGCGGACTTGAGAAGATGGCTGAGCTTAACCGCAAGAAGGCTGCTCTCCTCTATGACTATCTCGACAGCCAGGATTATTACACCGCTCCTGTAGTGCCCGAATCCAGATCTATGATGAACGTGACCTTCGTTACCGGTGATGCCGATCTCGATAAGAAGTTTGCATCCGAGGCTGACAAGGCAGGTCTCAAGAACCTTAAGGGACACAGAAGTGTAGGCGGTATGCGTGCATCCATTTATAATGCAATGCCTTATGAGGGTGTTGAGGCTCTTGTAAACTTCATGAAGAAGTTTGCACAGGAAAACCCCAAAAAATAAAATCTGAATGATATTTGGAGACTCGAAATGAAAAATATTAAACTGATGAATAAGATCGCAAAGGTCGGAACCGACATTTTCGATCCTGCTGTATATGCTGTAAACGACAGTGTTGACGCTCCTGTAGGTATGATGGTTCGCTCCGCTGCACTTCATGATCTCGAATTCAATCCTGAGCTTCTTTGCATCGCAAGATGCGGTGCGGGAGTAAATAATATTCCCGTTGACAGATGTGCCGAGGAGGGAATCGTAGTATTCAATACTCCCGGAGCAAACGCTAATGGTGTTAAGGAGCTTACTATTGCCGCTCTTATGCTTGCCTCCAGAAATATTGTCGGCGGAATCAACTGGGCAACATCGCTCAAGGGAACCGAAGGCGTTGCTAAGCAGGTTGAAGCAGGTAAGAGCAAATTCGGCGGTTGTGAGATCAAGGGAAAGACCCTCGGTGTTATAGGTCTCGGTGCTATAGGCGGTATGGTAGCTAACGCCGCATCCGATCTCGGAATGACTGTATACGGCTGCGACCCCTTTATGACGGTCAATGCTGCATGGAATCTTTCCGCATCTATTAAAAAGGCTGCAATCTTCGAAGATATCTACAAGACTTGTGATTACATCACTCTTCATGTTCCTGCTACAAAGGATACCAAGGGAATGATCAACAAGGATACCATTGCAATGATGAAGGACGGCGTAAAGATCATCAATCTCGCTAGAGCAGATCTTGTCAATTCGGATGATATTAAGGCTGCACTCGCTTCGGGCAAGGTTTCGTCTTATGTTGTTGATTTCCCGACTGATGATACTGTCGGCGTTGATGGTATAGTTACGATACCTCACCTCGGAGCATCTACTGCCGAGTCTGAAGATAACTGTGCTGTTATGGCAGCTAATCAGCTTATAGATTTCATTGAAAACGGAAATATTGTAAACAGTGTGAATTATCCTAATGTAACTCTTGCACGTTCATGTGAGCACAGAGTTTGCATAATGCATAAGAACATCCCCGGAGCAATTTCCAAGTTTACTACCGCGCTCTCTGATGATAATATCAACATCGAGCACATGGCAAACGGTTCCAAGGGCGATTATGCATACACTATCATTGATACCAACAGCAACCTTTCTCATATTGCCGATACTCTTAAGGCCGTAGAAGGAACTATCAAGGTAGTGGTTCTCTGATTCGAATTACACTTTACAAAAAGGGCTGCCATAGCGACAGTCCTTTTTGTAGGTTTTAGAAGCATGTCGAGGGAGGAGTAAAAATGGTCGAGGTCAAGCATGTTGAAGAAAACTCTTATGCAGACAAAGCTGAAATTCGGGCAGGCGATATACTTGTTTCTATAAACGACAACCCGATAAATGACGTTCTTGATTATAGGTTTTATCTGACCGAGAAGAATGTTAAGCTTCAGCTTTCGAGAAATAATAATGACGTTTATGTTTGCATTGACAAGGATGAGTATGATGACATCGGTCTCGTTTTTGAGACACCTCTGATGGATAAAAAGCATTCGTGTAAGAATAAGTGCATTTTCTGCTTTATCGATCAGCTTCCTCAGGGGATGAGAGAAACCTTGTATTTCAAGGATGATGACTCGAGACTCTCCTTTTTGCACGGCAATTATATTACAATGACCAATATGAGCGAAGAGGATATTGACAGGATCATTAAGATGCACATCTCTCCCGTTAACATATCCGTACACACTACAAACCCGGAGCTTCGCGTAAAGATGATGAAGAACAAGCACGCGGGTGAGGTGCTTTCATATATTCGAAAGCTCGCTGATGCAGGTATCAAGCTTCATGCTCAGATCGTACTGTGCAAGGGTATAAATGACGGCAAGGAGCTTGTCCGCACTTTATCCGACCTTCGCCAATACTATCCTTCACTCGAATCTCTTTCTGTTGTTCCGTCCGGACTGACAAAATTCAGAGACGGACTTTATCCTCTTTCCGAATTTACAAAAGATGACGCAATCGAAGTTATCGGACTTGTCGACAGCATAGGTGATAGTGTAAAAGAGGAGCTCGGAACGAGACTTTTCTACTGTGCTGACGAATTCTATATCAGAGCGGGCATGGATATTCCCGATGATGACTATTATGAGGATTACATGCAGATCGAGAACGGCGTAGGAATGATAAGGTCTCTTTTGAATGAATTTGAGTGTGAGCTTGAATATCTTGATGACTATTCTCCCGAACTGATCAATAGGGAAGTATCTATAGCGACCGGTGCCGCTTCATATCCTTATATTTCTCATATTGCCGGCACACTTGAGTCGAGCTGTAAGGGACTGAAATGCCGCGTATATAAGATAATCAACAACTTTTTCGGAGAAAGTATAACTGTCTCGGGGTTGTTGACAGGAACGGATATGGCAAAGCAATTAAAAGGTAAGGATCTTGGCGAAGAGCTGCTGATTCCCGAGAATACACTAAAAGCTGATAGTGACATGTTTTTATGTAACATGACGATGCGAGAATTGTCAGAGATACTTAACGTTAATATCAAGGTTTCAAAAAACGATGGTGCAGAATTGATCTCTGCAATTTTAGGTGTTCAATTATGAAGCTATCTTCTAAGCATGTTGTTTTTATAGCTTCTCTGTTGATCTTTGCCCTCTTGACCGTTATCATTGTGGTTTCGGGCAACAGAGCAAAAGATCCAAAACAAGAATTTGCCGACCAGCCCGCTTATGTCCCTGAAACTATAATATTTGATGATGAGATCAGCGGACCCTTTTCGGATAATATGCCAGACGGAGTCTCATACAACAAAATCAGCAAAAGAATTACTACCGACCTGAAAACCGGCAGCAGGCTCGTTATGACGTATCCCGTATTTTCAGGCTACGGCGATTCTGATGCTTCTATAAATGAATTAGTAGAGCATCATAACCAAGAAATGAAGCGTATCTATGGCAACGGTATGGAAAAAATGCTGGGATGGAATATCAAGGTGATTTATGAGGTAAATGATTTCGAGATCACCTATGCAGATCGTGATCTGATTTCTATTCTGTTCAGCGGAGTATTTTCATCCTTTTCTGAAAATGACCACATCGACACCGGAAACTATTATTTCAAATATTCGCTTAATATTGATGTAAAAAATGTGAGCATACTATCAAGCGATCAGCTGATATCCGATTATTTATCTCTTAAGTCACATTTAGTTGCGGGTGACCTTGACATCGAGTATGCCATGGATGGTCTCTTCAAGTTTTATACATATTACGATATGTTGTTGCAGTATGGGGATGCATACAATAATTACCCCATGCTGTATTTTACGAAGGATAAAGTGAATGTAATTATCTCGCTGACTCCCGATCTTGGTGGTCACGCATTGTTTTCATATAATATACAGAACTCGAGGGATTTTATAGACAGCTCTTTACATCCGCTTAGCGGATTGTATCCCGAGAGTTAAGGATAAGGAGGTTTTAGCGTGTCAAGACCAATTATTGCCATTGTAGGCAGACCTAATGTAGGAAAAAGCACCCTGTTTAATAAGTTGATCGGAGAAAGGCGTTCTATCGTTGAGGATACTCCCGGAGTTACCAGAGACAGGATCTATGGAGAGACCGAGTGGAGAAACAGAAAATTTACGGTAGTTGATACAGGCGGAATAGAACCGAAGACTGATGATATTATACTCAAGCAGATGCGTGTTCAGGCAGAGGTAGCAATAGATACAGCAGATGTGATCATATTTATGTGTGATGTAAGCTGCGGTCTTGTTGCAGATGACAGAGATATTGCGGTAATGCTCAAAAAGAGCGGAAAGCCCATTATTCTTTGCATAAATAAGGTCGACAGCGTCGGATCCTTGCCGATGGGCTTTTATGAATTCTATGAACTCGGGTTTGAAGAAGACCCCATTGCAGTATCCTCCGTTCACGGAAGCGGTACAGGTGATCTTCTCGACCGTGTTTGCGAGCTTTGTCCCGTAAGAGAGGATGAAGATAAGGAAGATGATCTGATAAACGTCGCAGTTATCGGAAAACCCAATGCCGGTAAATCATCGATCATCAACAAGATCCTCGGTGCTGAGCGTAATATCGTTTCTTCTATAGCCGGAACTACCAGAGATGCGGTGGATTCCACATTCGAAAACGAATACGGAAAGTATAACTTTATAGATACGGCAGGAATAAGAAGGAAAAGCAAGGTTGATGACGTGATCGAGAGATATAGCGTTCTTCGCGCCCATATGGCTGTTGAAAGAGCAGATGTGTGTCTGATCATGATAGATGCAACAGAGGGAATTACCGAGCAGGACGAAAAGATCGCAGGCATAGCACATGAGGCAGGGAAGGCTTCTATAGTTGTAGTAAATAAATGGGATGCTCTCAAGAAGGATAATAAAACAGTTAAGAATTTCACCGATGATATTTATAATGCCCTTGGATATATGCAGTATGCGCCAATTCTCTTTGTATCTGCACTGACAGGTCAAAGATTGTATAAACTGTTTGAGCTCATAAATTACGTTTACGAACAGTCGAAACTGAGGGTTACCACAGGAATGCTCAATGACCTCCTCAATGATGCCAATGCGCGGCATCAGCCTCCTTCTGATAAAGGAAAGAGACTTAAGGTTTATTATGCTACTCAGCCGAGCGTCTCGCCCCCTTCCTTTGTTTTCTTTTGCAATGATGCAGAGCTCTTTCATTTTTCGTATCAGAGATTTCTCGAGAACTGCATAAGAGAGCGTTTTGGCTTCAGAGGAACCCCGATAAGGATCATTGTCAGAGAGCGCGGAGAGGATAAGTGATAATATATGTTTATTGATAAGATAAAGATCCACGTTACTGCCGGAGACGGCGGAAACGGAGCTATTTCTTTTCACCGTGAAAAATACGTGTCTGCAGGCGGCCCCGACGGAGGGGACGGAGGAAGAGGCGGCAATATCGTTTTCAGAATAGACAAGGGAGCAAATACCCTTCTTGCATTCAGGTATAAGAGAAAGTTTATTGCCGAGAACGGTGCCAACGGTATGACAGGAAAAAAGCACGGCAAGAACGGTACGGATACAATTGTATTGGTGCCCGAGGGAACCTTGATCCGCGACTCGGCTTCGGGTAAGATCATCAAGGATATGACGGACTGCGATGATTTTATCGTTTGCCGCGGCGGCAGAGGTGGATGGGGAAACAGACATTTTGCTACTCCTACGCGACAGATTCCGCGTTTTGCCAAGAATGGAACCAAAGGTGAAGACAAAGAGCTTGAACTGGAACTTAAAATGATAGCCGACGTTGGTATTATAGGCTTCCCGAGTGTTGGAAAATCATCGCTTTTGTCTGTTATCAGCTCTGCAAAGCCTAAGATAGCAGCATATCATTTTACTACGTTATCTCCTAATCTCGGCGTAGTAAAAACGGGAGATTCGAGAGGCTTTGTAGCTGCGGATATCCCCGGTCTTATCGAAGGTGCAAGTGAAGGTATGGGGCTTGGACTTGCATTTTTGCGCCATATTGACAGATGCAGACTTCTTATACACGTCGTTGATATTGCCTCGACCGAGGGCAGGGATCCAATCGATGATATCAAGAAGATCAACTATGAGCTTAAGCGCTATAGTCCCGAGCTTGCAACACGTCCACAGATCATTGTTGCCAATAAGTATGATGCTCTCGCAGATGGAGCAGAGTATATTTCCGATTTTGAAGAATTTATATCTGAGCTCGGCTATGATCTTGTTTATGTCAGTGCAGCCACAAAATACAATCTCGATATTCTTGTCAATAAGATAGATAATGCGCTTTCTACTCTTGATCCGATCACAGTTTACGAGAGTGAATACGCGCCTGAGGACGCATATATTGACAATACCGAACGAATTACTACGGTCAGACGTGAGAATAATACCTTTTTTGTCGAAGGAGACTGGCTCTATAATTTCATGGGACAGATCAACTTCAGCGATAACGAATCTCTCGGATACTTTCAGCGCATTCTTATCAAGAGCGGCGTGATCGATCTTCTTGAGGAAAAAGGAGCTGTTGACGGAGATACAGTAAATATTTATGATTTTGAGTTTGATTTCATAAAATAATGAATAATTGATTTTGAATCTGCAAATAATACCGCATAAAAACTTTATCACGGAGGTTTATATGCGGTATTATTTTTTTGATCGTTTGAAGGGATGTCGTGTCGGAAACGATGATTATAGAGCGGCAGGTCGAGTTTTTGTCTTTTCCATGCTATTGATCTTTCTTGGTTCTCTGTGTCTGTGTGTCCCGACAAGTGCAGAGGGGAAAATTTATGATAATGTTATAAGATTTCATGTTATCGCCGATTCTGACAGTGATGAGGATCAGGCACTTAAGCTCGAGCTCAGAGATGCAGTACTTTCGGAATACGGTGAGGAGCTCGGCAGCTTTTCTTCAAGGCAGGATGCGTTGGATACACTTTCATTTATGACAGGTGAGATCAATACTTTTTGCGAAGAATTTATCAGAGAACGCGGTTTTGATTATAATTGTACAACGATCCTTGATGAGGAATATTATAACAGAACGATATATGATTCCTTTACGATGCCTTCGGGAACTTATGCTTCGCTGAGAATTAAGATCGGTGATGCAGAGGGGAAAAACTGGTGGTGTGTGCTTTTTCCTCCCATGTGTACTCGCGCTGCATTGAATGAGGTCGCCTCGGAGGATATAGAGGATGCCTTTATAGAGGCGGGATTTACCGGTGAGCAGTACAAGATCATTACACAGAATGAATCTCCGAAATACAGAATAAAGTTCAGGCTGATCGAACTTTTATTCGGCAAATGATTTGTTCGCGGATGAATTTATTTTCTTTCAATTACAAATAATAACATCGGATGCCTGAACAAATATTTAGTTTTGAGGGGAAATAAAGAAAATGAGAGATAATCTGATCAAAAAAATTTGCGCCAGGGAGATACTTGATTCGCGCGGATTTCCTACAGTTGAAGCGTGCGTAACGCTTGAAGGCGGAATAACAGGTATAGCATCTGTTCCGTCGGGCGCTTCCACAGGACAGTATGAAGCGTACGAGCTCAGAGACGGTAATTCAAGATACAACGGTAAGGGCGTTTTGTGTGCAGTTTCAAATGTATGTAAAAAAATATCGCCTGCCATTGAAGGTATCAACGTCTGCAGCACGCGCGAGATCGATATGATACTCAGAGAGCTTGACGGATCAAAAAACAAGAAAAATCTCGGAGCCAATGCGATACTTGCGGTGTCTCTTGCTTGCGCCAAGGCTGCAGCAAATTATTGTCATATGCCTCTGTACAGATATATAGGCGGTGCGGCTTCATCAAGGCTTCCCGTACCGATGATGAATGTACTGAATGGCGGTGCGCACGCTTCGAATAATATTGATATACAGGAATTTATGATCGTTCCCGAGGGAGCGTCATGCTTCTCTGAGGGAATAAGAATAGGATGCGAGATATACCAGAGCCTTAAGCTTATTTTAAAGAAAAAAGGACTTTCGACGGCAGTAGGTGATGAAGGCGGCTTTGCTCCTGATATATCTTCTGATGAGGAGGCTATAAGTCTGCTATGCAGTGCGATAAACGAAGCCGGATATGAGGATAAGGTCAGGATAGCTCTCGATATTGCTTCGAGTGAATGGTATGATAACGGAATATATCATATGCCAAAGCGCGGAGTGGAAATGACATCGGCGGGTCTTATCGATTATTACAGGTCTCTGTGCGATAAGTATCCTATTTGTTCAATAGAAGACGGTCTGTCTGATACAGATGACGAGGGGTGGGTAGAGATGACATCACGCCTTGGAGGGAAAGTAATGCTTGTCGGTGATGATTATTTTGTAACCGATAGTAAAAGACTAAAGCATGGTATCGATATTGCAGCTGCAAATGCAATATTGATAAAACCTAACCAGATCGGAACTCTGACCGAGACTATCGATGCGATAAATGTGGCAAAGTATTCGGGCTATAAGTTTATACCGTCTCATAGATCGGGGGACACGGAGGATTCGTCTCTTGCTGATATTGCAGTGGGAATGGGCGCTATGTATATCAAGAGCGGAGCGCCCTGCAGAAGCGAACGTCTTGCAAAATATAATCGCTTGCTGAGAATAGAAGGATCGATGGGAATATGCGCTGACTACGGAACTTATTTATGATCAGCAAAAAATATAAGATATTTATAATAGTTTTGTCAAAAAAGTCTTGACAAAAAGCGCTGCATTATGTATAATAACTTGTAGTTTGTTTTGGATGCGTTTTAATGTACGTATCTTTAAAACGCGAAGGGAGGGAAAAAGAATAATGGCAGAAGTCAGAGTAAAAGAAAACGAAAATCTTGACAGTGCTCTTCGCCGTTTTAAGCGTCAGTGTGCAAGATCAGGTGTTCTTGCAGAGCTCCGTAAGAGAGAGCATTATGAAAAGCCCAGCGTTAAGCGTAAGAAGAAATCTGAGGCAGCAAGAAAGCGTAAGTACAAGTAAGCTTTCTTGAATTCCGGAAATTTAGCACTCTCTCGGGAGTGCTTTATTTTTGCTTGTATGATAGCTTGAGCTTCCAACTGAATTGATAAGATAATTTTGCAGGCAGATGTTATATTGATAAAGAGGCGGAGGATCGTACCTCCGCCTTTTTGTTATGCTCGTATTTCTTGCTTGATCTCTGCCATTACATCATCATTTTTGATAAATAAGTGTATCGTATCAACCTCAGCCTCGGCATTTATCATACAGTTTGATATTTTTGCTTCTATACTGTTGTTAATAAATCGTTTGATTGCTCTTGCTCCGTTCGCCGTTTCATGATTGTTGTGCGCAATATATCTGCATACATCCTTATCCATTGATAATGTGATGCCGAGATCCTCGAGGCGTTTTTTTAATTTGTCCAACTCCCTTTCGGCAATTTTTATTAGTTCATTCTCTCCAAGATCCGTGAAGCAGATAATTGAATCAAGTCTGTTAATAAATTCCGGGGAAAACAATTCCTTTATATGCTTCAGATAATCGGCTCTATTTGGATTTTGTGCAGTAGGAGAGGTAAAACCGACATGTTTTTTATCTGCCGTCTCTCTTGCTCCTATATTTGAGGTCATAATTATAATTGCGTTTTTGAAGCTCACCGTGCGGCCCTTTGAATCGGTCAATCTTCCGTCTTCAAGTATTTGCAGTAAAATATCATATACGTCTCGATGTGCTTTTTCTATCTCGTCAAATAATACAACGCTGTAAGGATGAGTTCTTATGCTCTCGCATAGTTTTGGACTTTCATTGTAGCCGATGTATCCCGGAGGAGAGCCGATGAGCTTAGATATGCTGTGTGCTTCCTTGTACTCGGACATATCCAATCGAATAAGGTTTTTCTCACCCCCGAACAACGATATTGCAAGAGCACGTGCAAGCTCTGTTTTGCCAACTCCCGTCGGACCTGCAAATAAAAATGAACCGATCGGACGAACGTTATCTCTCAGTCCGCATTTGTTTCTTTTGATGGAATTACACAGTTCATTTACTGCATGCGCCTGACCGACAACATATTTCCCGAGCTCTGACTCAAGCTCGGCTAATTTTATGCTTTCGCTTTTTGATAGCTTTGATATCGGAATACCTGTTTGTGAGCTCAATATTTCTCTTATATCGTCTCCTCTGAGAACTACGCGAGCTTCTCCCGCTATATCTTTTATGATGTCATTTGAAGGAAAGCTGTCAAGCTCCATTTTTATGACAGATGCTTTTTTTAAGTCTGATCTTGCTACTGCATTTATCAGCTCAGATCGCTTTTTTGACTTTTCATTTTCCGGGTCTTGCTTTGGGTCTGAGGATGATAATCTTTTCATTGATGCAGCCTCGTCAAGCAGGTCAAGCGCCTTATCGGGTAAAAATCTGTCATTGACATATCTTGCAGATAACTCGCATGCAGCATCGACTGCTTCGTCTGTGATCTCTATTCCATGGTGTGCTTCGTATTTTTCCTTGAGGCCCAATAGTATGGCTTTAGACTGCTCTATTGTCGGCTCTTCTATAAAAACTGGCTGAAAACGCCGCTCAAGCGCACTGTCTCTCTCAATGTGATATCTGTATTCAGATTGTGTTGTAGCGCCGATTATCTGAAATTCTCCTCTTGAGAGTGCCGGCTTTAAAATATTGGCAGCGTCGACTGCACCTTCGGCGGTTCCCGCACCGACGATCATATGCATTTCGTCGATAAATAAAATGATGCTTGATGAGCGGGTTACTTCATTGATAACATTTTTCATCCTTTCCTCAAACTCACCGCGATACTTTGCTCCGGCGATCATTGAGGGAATGTCGAGCGCGACGATCGCTTTGTCCTTAAGTGTGCTCGGAACTCGTCCTTCCTTTATACGCTCTGCAAGTCCTTCGACTATTGCAGTCTTTCCTACACCCGGTTCTCCTACGAGCGCAGGGTTGTTCTTTGTTCGTCTTGACAGAATGCGTATCACACGTTCAATTTCGCGGTCTCTTCCTATAAGAGGATCGTAGCTGTATTCATCAGAGGTCATGTCTTTGCCGTATGTCAAAAGGGAAGGGCAGTCGGAGAGCTTGCTTCTTTTTGATCTCTTTTGCTTTTTATCCGAATCGTTTTTCTCCTTGTCCTCGATTCCTTTTATCACTCTGTAGGTTGCGTTTTTCAGCTCGGTCAGGTCTGTACCGCTTCTTATAAGAAGCTTGTATGCTACAGATTCCTTGTATTCGAGCAAAGAATACAGCAAATGCTCTGTTCCGATAGATTGTCCCGCCCGCGTGGTATCTGAGATTCCTGAATTGGATATTATCTGTTTGAGCTTTGGCGTCATGTGTCCTGCCGAAAGCTCTGTTCTTTCTCCTATTCCGGAGACTTCTTTTATTATGCCGAGTATCGAATCATATGATATTCCCTTATCAAGCATAAGCTTCTTGGAAATGCTTTTGTCTTCCTTTGCAAGAGCAAGCAGCAAGTGCTCTGTACCTGCATAGGTATGACCGAGCTCTGATGCGATCGTGATAACATTTTTAAGAGCATTTTGTGCCTTGTCAGTGAATCTGCTGTTCATATATCCTCCCTTGATCTGTCTATGTAATGAACATTTACAACATAAGGGTATACTGTTATATTCGTAATGTCTCCGTTATCGAGGATAAGTGTATATTCGCTTCCTGTGATCTTGTCGGCGGGCAGATTGACTGCTTTTGTCCCGCCTGTGGTATCGGTGTGAAGGACTGCAAATATTTTCCCCTTTCGCCTTATGTACACTGTTCTTGATGAAGGAGGAGAATCCGAGCCGAGTATATAGAGCTTTAGCCAGCCGAGGGAATATGTCGGTGATGTTTCTTCGTTTTGGATGCAGTTGTCATTACTGTTATCTCTCATAAGTATTCTCCAATAAAATATAAAATCAAACAGTTATTTCTTCTTTTTTTGTGCAATATGGGAATAACGAGCAAATTTTAAAAAAATGTTGACTTGATAAAAACTAACTGTTATAATATAGTATGTAAAAGAAATGCTGTATATGAAGGAGATAGAACGATGGTTTATGTATCTGGTTTGCTTGTTCCTGATCATTCATGCGGCATTTTTATACATATTTGATATACCCGGGTCTTTTCTCGGGCTTTTTGTTTGATTTTATTTATTTTTCTTTATAATAACGGAGGCTTTATGAACGACAATTTTTACGGTGAACTCAGTGTAATACCCATGCGCGGAAGCGAGGATTTCGCTGAGCAGGTTGACAACTATCTTAAGGATTGGCGCTGGCACATCGAGGATGAGACCTTTATTGCGGACGCTTCCTGCCCCAGATTCGGTACAGGTGAGGGAAAGTGTCTTATTAAGGAATCGATGCGCGGACATGACGTTTATATAATTGCCGATTGCTTCAATTGGGGCGCTACTTACAAAATGTACGGCAAGGACGTTCCCATGAGCCCTGACGATCATTTTTGTGATCTTAAGCGCGTTATCGGTGCTATCGGCGGAAAGGCAAGAAGAATTTCCGTTATTATGCCCATGCTCTACTGCGGAAGACAGCATAAGAGGAGCGGCAGAGAATCGCTCGACTGTGCATCTGCTTTGCAGGAGCTGCACGATCTCGGTGTGTCCAACATCATTACATTTGATGCTCATGACCCCAGAGTTCAGAACGCAATTCCTCTCGGAGGATTTGAGAATATCAGATGTACATATCAGATGATAAAGGCACTTCTTAAGTGCTATCCTGAGCTTGAGATCGATGCTGATAAGATCATGACCGTATCTCCTGACGAGGGAGGAATGAACAGATGTATGTATTATTCATCAGTTCTT
>JAZMZS010000112.1:0-7346 GCA_045586105.1 Eubacteriales bacterium
AAAGATCTGCGTCGCGAGGTAGGGCTTGTGCGGCTGGGGTTCTTCGAACGATGCTTGCATCGTTTGGGGGTTCGCAGCGAAGGATCCGAGGGCGAGTGCGCAGTAACGGTACTGTTTCTTCCCGCTCAGATCCTTCGCTGCGCTCGAGGACGACAGCGGGGGTGGAGCTTCACTTTTATAATAAACTCGATTTTCGCACAAGCTTACTTCTTACTTCTTCCCTCTTACTTCTTACTTTACCTTCACCCACCGAAGGTGCATCTTCCCCCACCGAATAACGGTGTTACTTACTTATTCACCACCTCTTTTTCTCCGCTTTAACGCTTTATTCGGGTAAAATTACGTGTATTCCTGTGTTTCACGTGAAACATTTTTTAGGTAAAATTCCATATGTGGAAAACTTGTTAAAATTTCCAAAATGCCACAAAGCATGGCACAAGATGTTAAAAATGCACAATAAAGATGAAGGGAGTGTCAAGAACTTAGTGCAACATATATCTTGAATGTGATATTTCATTTATGCTAAAATACATCACGCTAAAAACAGAAACGTACGTTTGTCAATTATTGGTATAGCCCTAAAAAACTAACAGACCAAATAAAACTGAAATAACAAGGAGATCTGCAAATATGCAACCTAACGGACTTGTTCTGCGCAAAGTTGCCTTGGCTGTTCTTTTCCTCTGTTCTATTGTTGCAATTATGGTTATGTGCGTCGGTATCAATGCCGACGAAAGGACCGCCGGGGACAGCGCAAATGCACGCGCGCAGGTCAGAGCGCTCGAGAATGAGCTTATGGCTGAGGCTGAGGCTATTGAAACACGCGACGGCAAGATCGGTCTTTACGTAAATTACGTGAAGATAAGCGGAGTTTCCGCCGTGATAAAGGACGGCAGTGTTTACGTTCCCGTAGTATTTTTCTCTGAGGCAATGACTGACTGCACGGTCAGCTTTGATTCATCGACCCTTCGTGTAAGCTCGGATGGGCTGAGGCTCCAGATGCAGATCGGAGCACAGTATATCAGCGCAAACGGAAGATACATCTTCATAGAGCAGGGTATCAAGAGAGCGGATGACGGACAGATATGGCTTCCGCTTGACATAATGGCAAAGGTATTCGGATGCGAATACACACTCGATATCGACTCGAAGTCTGCATATCTTGCGCCCACGGGTGAGTTTATTGAGGACGGAAGCACGTATTACAACGAGCAGGACCTCTATTGGCTTTCCAGGATCATAAATGCCGAATCGAGAGGCGAGCCCTTTATGGGTCAGCTTGCTGTCGGAACTGTTGTTATGAACAGAACACAGGATAATAAGTTCCCCGATAACGTCCACGATGTTGTGTTTGACGGTGAGCAGTTCTCGCCCGCAGTCAGCGGAAGCGTGAACATGGAGCCCTATCCGATATGCGTTATTGCGGCAAAGATCATCCTCGAGGGTTACAGAATAAACGATAACATCCTCTTCTTCTACGCTATGCCCAAGGACTCCGAGTACCGCAACGGCTTTACTGCGACAGATACCGAAATGGTAATAGGAAACCACTATTTCTACACGTATTACAACAAGAGATAACAAAAATACCGGCTTTCGAGTGAGAGCCGGTATTTTATTGTTGCTTTTATAAAAATAGTGTGTTATAATGTGAAAAAAGCTATATCCGAGGAGAATATAACTATGAATATGAAAAAGATAATTGCATGTGCGCTTATACTGTCATCGGCGCTTTTTGCGGTTTCCTGCGGAAATAAGGCAGAGACCACCGACACAAACGCCCCCGCGGGCGACGGACCGTCCGTCAGCGATGTACCCGGCACGGGAGATGCACCTGCTTCAAGCGAGAAGGTCACAGGGGAGGATGTGCAGTTCGGTGAGCCTACCGATTCCTTTGAGCTTCCGAAGGAGTCCGAGGGCATCGTCGGAATCTGGAAGCTCGGCGGAGCTGAGGGTGCGGCTGTCAAGGGTCTTGAGATATGGGAATTCAAGGCAGACGGAACCTACAACATGATCAGCACCGATGCTGACGGCATAGTTTCTGGCAGCGCTATCCCCGGTCAGTACAGAATAAAGGGAGATACTCTCACCGTAATCATGATGGGAAATCCGATCAAGTATACCTTCAAGCTTGAGGACGGCAAGCTTCTGTTGAATGACCACGGCTCTGACACGATCCTTGAGCCCTACACGGGAAAGATAACCTACACTGAATAAGGGGGCAGGGAAATGAAGAAAGTTCTCAAGGCGGCGCTTCTGTTCATGTGTGCGGTGCTTCTTATGTCTGCCGTTTCATGCGGAAAAAAGCCCTATAACGAGGTTACCGAAAACATGGATAAGGCTCAGGACCCCTCTATTGTCGGATTTTGGCTCGACCCCGTAAAAACAAGCAAGAATTACGATGACGTATGGGAATACCGCGCAGACGGAAGCCTGTATTTTCACCAGATAGACGAAAACGGCAATATCAAAAACACGATCGACGGCTCATACAAGATCGAGGGATCCAAGCTTGTCGTTACCCTCGCCACATATGCGCTCACATATGACAGCTACGAGATAGTTACAGGCTCGCTCGTTTTGCGTGACCACGGCACCGAGAGCGCATACGCGAGATACGAGAAGACCATCTATAAGTAAGATACCGTAAAATAACGATATAAAAAAGAGAGCATCGGCTCTCTTTTTTTGACGTGTAGAAAATTGCGTAAATTCTGCATGCACAAAGCCCCCCTCCGCCCGCTCGTTCAATATTTATCTCAGGAAAAAAATACGGCACCCAAGTGCCGTATCGATATCATAATTTTTGGACTGACTGCATCAAGATAAAAATGTCAAACCAAGGAGAAAATATCAATACGGCACTCGGATGCCGAAATCGGCGCAAAAACAAAAGCACGGCGGTGCGTACCTCAGTGAAAAATATGATCGTCAGTCTTCCGCACTCTTTTCCCTGCCGTGACGGCTCAGAGTGCGGGACTGATCTTATAAATTATTACTTTCTGTTTTTGACCTTCTCCATGAACTTCGAAAAATCGGGAGCTGAGGAAGCAGCCGCAACGGAAAACAGGCTCGATTCGTCGATCTCACCGTCGGTGATCTGCTCGACCTTTTCGCTGAGCGCATCCGAAGCGGAAGCGAAGCCTTCCATATCTGCCGCCATCTTCAAGAGGTCGTTTACGTTTACTTCTTTCATGATCTTCATCTCCTGTCTGAGAGGATCCCACCCGGGATCGGTTTTTGGTTTTCTGTACGTTTATACACTTGAGAGGGGTGAGTGTTACACATTTTTTGAAAAAGATTAAAAAAATTTTTTGCGAATGAATAAAATTGGTGTTTTTATAGAAAAAAAGGTTGAAAAACGTCTGAAAATATGTATAATATAATATGTATACATCTATCTGCATATCTGTAACAGAAATTTTCTTCTTCGGAGGTCGCAAATGCTTCTCAGCCCTACCAAAACGGCATTCGGCACGCAGAAAAATGCCAAGCCTGAATTTGAGCAGGTGTATAAGGACCATTATTTCAACGTGTTCAAGTATATAAACAAAAAAATAGAGAACAAGGAAAACGCAGAGGATCTTGCAAGCGAGGTGTTCCTTTACTGTTACGATCATTATGACAGCTATGATCCCGAGAAAAGCTCGATCACTACATGGCTTTACATGGTCACCAACAGCCGCCTCAAGAATTTTTACCGTGACAGAAGATCAAACGAGGACATCGACGAGCTCTACAACGTTCTTCCCGATACCGACAGCGACATGGAGGGGGCAGTTTATCTCACTCAGGTGAGAGAGGTGCTCGCACATGCGATCTCGACCCTGTCCGAAACACAGCAGAAAATAGTGATAATGAGTTATTTTCAGAACAAGACATCAAAGGAAATAGCGGAGGAGCTGGGCATGAGTGCGGGAAACGTCCGTATTACGCTCATGCGCGCACTCGACAAGCTCGGCGGCGAATGTGAGGTTCTCAGAACTTAGAGAAAATGATCCGCTGAGGGGAGACCCCCTCGGCGGAATTTTTGCATAATAGGAAGAATAGGCACCTTCGGCAGAGCGATATGTTTGCTTGCACAAACGTGAAGGAAGCGTTTGCACATTGAGCAACATCACCTACGGCAGATCCGTAACATCACCTGTCCGCAAAACAACATCCCTACTCTCGAAAGGAGAATAAAATGGCAGATCTATACAGAAGATCCGCGCTCGAGAGGTTATCCTCGCCCGAGCAGCTTGACAAATCACTAAAGGTCACCTCGCCCTTATCCTGGCTTGCTCTGATCGCGCTTACGCTGATAATCGCGGTGGTGGTAGTCTGGTCGATCGTCGGCAGCATTCCCGTTACGATAACGGTAAACGGCATGCTCGTCGACCCTGCGACACCGACACAGACCGTGTTCATGCCTGCGGGAGGTACCGACGTGATCTCAAAGAAGATAGCGGGCGAGCGTGTGAGCATCGGAGAGCCGCTGTTCGAATACAGAGACGAGCAGGGAAACACGGTCCGGGTCAATTCTCCTGTCGGCGGAATGATCGCGGACGTAATGATAAATGCCGAGACTGCGCTGTACAAGGCGGGCACGCCGCTTTATAAGGTAACGCCGCAGCTTTCCGAGAAGAATCCCGACCCGAGCCATATTGCGCTTGTGTATGTTGCGCTTGCCGATTCGCAGAAGCTCAAGGAGGACATGACTGTCTACATCGAGCCTCAGTCACTCGACACGCAGAAATACGGTCACATGCAGGCGAGGATCCTCCGCATAGACGGGCACGTTTCTGACAACGTGATCGAGGGACAGCAGTTCAGCGGAGCTGCCGTCACCTGCGAGCTTTATATCGCAAAGGATTCCGAGAACGGCTTCTGGTGGTCGAACAAAAAGGGAAGAGACCTGACCCTCACGGGACAGAACATTCCCGTTACGGCAAGAATAGTAGTCGAAGAGATACATCCTATCGAAAAGCTTTTTACAAAGATCAGCGAGATTTGGGGGTGAGATCGTGGGAAATTATGTAAGAACGCCCATGATCTTCCAGATGGAGGCGACCGAATGCGGTGCGGCATCCCTATCGATGATACTTGCATATTACGGAAAGCACCTGCCGCTCGAGCAGATGCGCATAGAGACAGGTGTCACAAGAGACGGCTGCAATGCGGGAAACATGATGCGCGCGGCAAAGCGCCTCGGGCTTGAATGCAAGGGCTACCGCCGTGAGCCGGAAGCGCTGAAAACCATCAAGACCCCCTGCATCATACACTGGAACTTCAACCATTTTGTCGTGTTTGAGGGCTTTCGCGGCAAGCATGCATATATATGCGACCCCGCTGTCGGAAGGCGGAAGCTTACCTTTGAGGAGCTTGACGAGGCGTTCACGGGCGTAGTGCTCACCTTTGCGCGCGCCGAGGGCTTTGTCAGGGAAAGAAAAAAGCGCACGATGCTCTCCTTTATCCGGCAAAGGCTGGCGGGGAAGGGGGCAGTGCTGTTCAAGCTCTTTTACATCGGGCTTCTGCTCGTGTTCCCGGGGCTCGTGCTTCCCGTGCTCTCGCAGGTGTTCATGGATGACGTGCTTGTCGGAGGCTACACCGACTGGCTGACAAAGATCCTTGTTTTCATGGCGCTTCTCGTGATAATGAAGCTGACCCTCACCTACTACAGGGACCTCGTTCTTCAAAAGCTGCAAAGCAAGCTCACCCTGATATCGGGGTATGGCTTTCTGCGGCATATGATGCGACTGCCGATAAACTTCTTTGACCAGAGATATGCGGGCGACCTTGTCAGCAGAATGCAGGACAACACCGAGGTAAACGAATTTCTCTCGGGCGACCTTGCGGAAACTGTGCTCAACATCCTGATTGCGGTGTTTTATCTGGTCATCCTCATTCTCTACAGCCCGATTCTGACGCTTATCGGAATTGCAAACGTTCTGGTCAGCCTGATATGCGTTTTTCTCAGCAACAAGGTCATCTCGGATATCGTTATGAAGCTGCAGATAAACGGCGGAAAGCTCTACGGCGCCGTCTGCGCGGGTCTGAGCATTACCGATACGATAAAGGCATCGGGCGCCGAGGGTGAATACACCTCACGCCTGCTCGGCTACGGCGCGCAGTATGCAAACTTAGAGCAGAAAATGACAAAATACCAGCAGATAGCATCCGCAATTCCCGAGGCAATGGGACAGATAGCGGACGTGCTGATGCTGCTTGCGGGCGGAATTCTCGTTATCAGGGGAGAGATGACGATGGGAATGCTCGTGGCGTTCGGGTCGCTCTTTGATTCCTTCTGCGAGCCCGTCAACTCGCTTGTCGGCTTTATCAGAAAGATACAGAAAATGAAGGCAAACCTCAGCCGTGTTGACGATATCAACCGTTACGAGAGGGATGCAAGATACAACACCCCCGAAAGGAAGCCCGCCCACGCCCCGGGAAAGCTTACAGGCGAGATCGAGGTGAGGGACGTGAGCTTCGGCTACTCGAGACTGAAGCCCCCGCTCGTCGAGAATTTCAGCTTCAGCCTGCATTCGGGCGATTCGATCGCGTTTGTGGGAGCATCGGGATGCGGAAAATCCACCGCCTCCAAGCTTCTCAGCGGACTTTATGCCCCCTGGGGAGGGGAGATACTTATGGACGGCGTTCCGATGAATTCTATCCCGAGAGAGGTGCTGTGCGCTTCGGTGGCGACCGTCAGCCAGAACATAACCCTGTTCAGCGGAAGCATCAGGGACAATCTGACGCTTTGGAATACAGCAATACTCGATGAGGATATGATCGCCGCCGCAAAGGATGCGTGTATCCACGATTTTATCATCTCACAGCCGGGCGGGTATGATTATATGCTCACCGAGGGCGCGGGGAATCTTTCGGGCGGACAGCGCCAGAGGCTCGAGATAGCAAGAGCTCTCGCGGGCAAGCCGACCGTGCTTATTATGGACGAGGCAACAAGCGCCCTCGACCCGATAGTAGAAAAGCAGATCCTCGATAATATCAAGAGGCGCGGATGCACCTGCATCATCGTTGCCCACAGACTGAGCGCAGTGAGAGATGCCACGGCGATAATCGTTATGCGCGACGGCAAGATAGTGCAGAGAGGCACACACCGCACAATGGCGCATGCAGAGGGATACTACAGGGAATTCGTGCAGAACGTATAGGGAGACGGCACCTGCGGTGGATGAAGTAAGAAGTAATAGGGAAGAGGTAAGAAGTAAGAAGTAAGGAAGATTTTCGCTCAAGCGAAAATCCACCTTCACGTTTGCGCAAGCAAACATTTCACGTGCCGAAGGCACATATCGCTCTGCCGAAGGCAGAATTTCGCGCTCCCGAAGGGAGCATTTCACGCACCG
>JAZMZS010000113.1:0-9578 GCA_045586105.1 Eubacteriales bacterium
GGTAATGGTGGAGTTTGCATAAGCATCTACCAGCCAAGCGTTGACGGGAGGCATTGCCACGTTTACACAAATACCAACGAGCATCAGCCAGTAAGTATAATCGTGAGGTCCATTTACCATATTGGCAATGGTGGGATCGCCGCCATGACCCAAATGCAGGAAAATACCTGCCAAAAGCAAGTTACCGCCAAACATATGAACCAAAAGGTAACGGAAACCGGCACGACGAGAAATTTTACTATCTTTACACCATACCAGGAATACGGAAGTTACTGCCATTGCTTCCCAGAAGAAAATCAAGGTCAGCCAGTCTTTCGCAAGGGTTACACCAATGGCGCAACCTGCGTAAGCCATAGCACAGAGAGCTTCCATACGGTTTTCATTATGACAAGCATAAATACCGCTGATAAGTGCCAATACAGAAAAGATAAAGGTGAAAATCCAGCTGAGTTTATCAACGTGGAGAATACCTAATTTATAGCCACGTACAAAGTCAATGGTTACGTCAGTACCAAGTTGCATTAAGCTGAACCGCAAACTCGTAGCACTTATCAAAATAATCAGAGCCGTAGAAGATACCGCCGTCCGGAATAGCACCGAGCCAGGTCAAATCCTCGAGAATAGACTCTACGTATTCATTGTCCTCTTTTGCGGGATTGGTGTCGTCGTAGCGGAGGTTAAATTTTCCTCCGTACTTTTTAGCTATCGAGCTGTTAATATATATAGCCTTAGCGCTGCCTATATGCAAATAACCGTTAGGTTCCGGAGGAAAACGCGTGTGAACGTGCGTGTATGCACCCGTCGCAAGATCCTCGTCTATTATCTCTTCAAGAAAATTCTTTGATTCTTCAGACATGATATTTACCGTCCTTTATTGATCTTAATGTTAATTTAAAGAATGGCGATCTGTGCGTTTAGTCTTTCTACGACCTTATCCGCTCCAAGCACCTTCATAACCTCATACATATCGGGAGACACCGTCTTACCCGTAACCGCAATGCGGATAAACATACTCACGTCTCCTACGTTGCCCTTATATGCATCGGGATTCTGCTTATAAGCCTTCATATCAGAGGCAAATCCGATGCTGTCGGCTATTACCTTGATCTTGTCAAACCAAGCCGTCTGATCGTCGGAGGGATCGTAAACGGAAGCAAAAGCGCTGAGAACGGTCTTGACAGTTGCCGCATCAAACTTTTCGGGGTATTGATCCTTTATCCCGAAGTATTTATCATAGAAGAAGCCAAGATAGCCTTCAAGCTCGCTCCAGACTGCAAAATCCTTTCTCGGCTTTTTACCCGTTCTTCCTATATTGAGTGCGGCACGTGTAAAATCAGCGTCGCGGGTAAACTCAATATAGAACTCGGGAGAGAATTCCCTTGCCCATTCAGAAGCAAGATCATACACCTTGTCGGCAGACATCTTGCTGACTACATTTTTGGATACATCATTAAGTTTTTCAAAATCGAAGAGACAACCCGAGGTGCTCATTTTTTTGATAGAGAAATCAAAATCCGTAAAGTCCTTTTCAGGGTTAGCCGTATGCCACTCCTCGTAATTGGAATTGAGCAGCGTCATTACGTACTCCATAACCGCCTCGGGTGCATAACCGATGCGCTTGTAGTCGTCCATGTTCGCACCCATGTCTCTCTTAGATAGCTTTTTCTTCGAGCCGTTCTCATCAAGGTGCATTAGCTGTGCGATGTGAAGATACTTTGGTATCTTAAAGCCGAGGTATCTGAAGAGCATTACGTGCTTAGGCAGGCTCGGAAGCCACTCCTCACCTCTGATGACATGTGTAGTGTGCATGAGATGATCGTCTACCGCATGTGCAAAGTGATAGGTAGGAATTCCGTCGCTCTTTAAAAGGACAAAATCCTCGTCATTCTCGGGAAGCTCAAGCTTACCCTTGATGAGATCAGTAAACGGAGCCTTCTTCTCTGCGTCACCGTCAGCAAGCACACGCAAAACGAACTGCTCACCTTTTTCAAGAGAAGCCTTTACATCATCAAGAGTAAACTCACGCATTTTTCTTGCCTCTGCAAGTGATGCAGCGGCATCTATATTATGCCAATCCTTGCTCTTGATCTCTGCCTTTTTATCTGTTGCGGCAAGCTCTTCAAGCTCTTCGGCAGAGCTGAATACGGGATATGCAAGACCGCGCTTGACAAGCTCCTTTGCAAACACATGATATATGGATGCACGCTCTGACTGCTTGTATGGACCGTAAATACCGCGGTCCTCGATCCTGCCGTCAGCATTCAGAATAGCACCCTCATCAAAATTGATGCCGTAGTGTGCGAGTGTATTGATAAGCCCCTCAGCGGCTCCGGGAACCTCTCTCTTGGCATCTGTATCCTCTATTCTGAGGTAAAACACACCGCCGCTTCTGTGAGCAAGTCTCTCACCCACGGTAACGGGAAACATTCCGCCGAAGTGAACGAAGCCCGTCGGGCTCGGTGCGAAACGGGTAACCTTAGCCCCCTCCGGAAGCTCTCTTGCCGGGTACAATGCATCGATCTCCTCGGGTGTCTTTGTAACGCCGGGAAACAGAAGCTGTGCAAGCGCCTCACAGTCTATCCTGTCAAGTAAGTTCTTTTGTATTTCCATTTCAGTCTCCTTGCTTTGTCAAAAGAAGCATATATTCATTGAATTTTCTTTCACGGTCAAGAGTGGTCTCGGGACCGTGTCCGCTGTAAACCTTATAATTACCGTTTAGATTCTTGAGTTTGGTCAGGCTTTCGCGCATTTTGGTCATATTTCCGCCCCAGAAGTCGGTCCTGCCGATTGAGGAGGCAAATAAGGTATCACCTGCAAAAATTGCATCTTCGCAAACATAACAAACACTTCCCGGTGTATGCCCCGGGGTATGCATTACCCTGACAGGGGTTTTACCCAGCATAATTGTATCGTCATCATCTAAAAGCATATCTGCATCATCGATGATCATAGGCTCCCGCATAAAAAGCGAGGATGCATTTCGCTCTCCGTCAGAAAGCAAGGAACTATCCTCCTTGTGTAGACACAGCACCCCGCCCTCACGGCGGTATCTCTCGACCTTGCTGATGTGATCAAAGTGACCGTGTGTCAGAAGGATATACTTCAATTTAACCTCCGACATCGGCAAGTCAAAAACACTTGGCATATGAGACGGATCTATCACTGCAGCCTCGTGCGAGTCTGCATCAACGATCAAATAAGTATTCGAGTGCATGTCCTCGGAAAAATAAGTATATATCTCAGTCATAACAAGCTCTCCCCGATACTTTTATGATCCTTTGTTTTATCGGCAAATGATCAATTTTTCTATAAAATTTATTATACTATATTATTTTACTTAAATCAAGAATTTTTAAACAAAAAAAATCCATTCAACGTGTCTTGAACTCAATTATTTTTATTGCATAAAATAATATTACACGGAATAGAACAGGACAATATTACATCTGCGGGATCGGAGCCCGTCAAGACAATGAATAATACAATATTATCAATAGGCTCGGTTACTCACGCAATTAAGGCACAAAGAGTGCTGAGTGACAACAACGTACCAAGTAAAGTAGTAAAAACAAAGCTTACAAAAAGCGGCAAAGGATGCGTCTTCGGGATCGAAACCGAACGGATGTATTCAAGAACGGCAGAAAGGATTCTTGACACTTACGGGATAGCGTACCGTACCGTGTCTGCGGAATCAAACAATGACTAACGTATATTTTGACAATGCCGCTACGACCTTTCCGAAGCCCGAATGTGTTTCTTATGAAATATATAAATGCATGCATGAATACTGCGGAAATCCCGGAAGAGGCTCTAACACAATGGCAATGCGGGCAAGCGAAGCAGTTTACGAGGCAAGAGCTGCAGTTAAGGATTTTTTCAACGCGGATAAAGCCGAAAACGTCATAATGACCTACAACGCCACATATGCGCTTAACTTGGCAATAAAGTGCTTTGTACGGCCAAGATCCCACGTTCTCATAAGTGATATGGAGCATAATGCTGTTTACAGACCTCTTGCCTGTGAAGCAACGAAGGGATGCTTGCGTTTCGATATCTTTTCAACTCATGATGCAAATCCCGAAATAATAATGAGTGAGCTCGTGAGAAAAACAAAAAAAGACACATCGGCGATCATCTGCACTGCTCATTCGAACATTTGCAATATAAGAATGCCGATAGATGAGATCGGTAGATTTGCAAGATCCAGAAACATCCTTTTCATCCTGGATGCTTCACAGCTTGCAGGACACTCGGTCATAGATATGAAAAAAAGCAATATTTCTATTCTCTGCGCTCCTGCACACAAGGGTTTGTATGCAGCCCAGGGCGGAGGTTTTTTGATAATATCCGAAGGAATAATGCCCTATCGTACACTGATAGAGGGCGGAAGCGGCGTTAACTCAAGAGAGTTAAGAATGCCGAAAAATCTCCCCGAAATGCTCGAGGCAGGCACGATAGCAACGCAAAATGCTGCTGCATTGAAAAAAAGCATAGAGTTCTTGACCAATACAGGCATCAAAAACATTGAGAGTTATGAAAAGCAGCTTTGCACAAAAATGCGATCAGTTCTGTTGTCGCATCCGTCCCTCACTCTTCACGGAGACTACACAGACGGCACGGTCTTTTCGGTAACAAGCGCAAAGCAGGATTGTGATGAGATTGCTTCCCTTCTCAATGAAAGAGGGATCATGGTACGATCGGGGCTTCACTGTGCTCCTCTTGCTCACAAAAAGCTCGGTACGCTCGAGTGCGGAACTGTCCGTTTCAGTCTCGGTATATTCAATACCGAGCAGGATATCGAATACCTCGATCATATTCTAACCGAAGTATTAATTGATAAATAAGCACTGCCGCAAGAAACCCAAGGTTTCTTGCGGCAGCTGCAGTTAATCATCGCTTCTCTCGCAAAGAATATTTCTGTATTTGTTATAAAACTCCTCGTATCTGCCTTCATCGAGCGCATCGCGTATCTTTTTCATGAGCTCATTATAGAAATACAGGTTATGAAGAACGCACAGCCTCATACCAAGCGCTTCCCTTGCCTTGAAAAGGTGTCTGATGTAAGCTCTCGAGTACAGACGGCAAGCAGGGCATCCACATCCCTCGTCGATCGGCTTCGGATCATCAAAGTATCTTTCGTTGTTGATATTCATTTTTCCGTGCCAAGTAAAAAGATTGCCGTGACGGGCATTTCTTGAAGGCATAACACAATCAAAGAAATCAACACCGCGCCAGACTGCCTCAAGTATGTTGACTGGAGTACCTACACCCATCAGATATCTCGGCTTATCTATCGGCATATGAGGCTCGACCGCATCAATGATGTTGTACATCACCTCGGTCTCTTCACCTACTGCAAGACCTCCGATAGCATATCCCGGGAGATCGAACTCCGCTATCCTCTGCATATTTTCAATTCTGAGATCGTCATATGTTCCGCCCTGATTTATTCCGAAAAGCATCTGGTGACGGTTGATCGTATGCTCAAGAGAATTCAGTCTCTCCATCTCGTCCTTGCATCTCCCAAGCCATCTTATCGTACGTTCGCTTGAAGCCTTGACATACTTGTAGGTAGCGGGGTTTTCTACACACTCGTCAAAAGCCATTGCGATAGTAGAACCAAGATGCGACTGAATACGCATCGATTCCTCGGGTCCCATAAAAATACGTGCACCGTCCATATGAGACTGAAATCTGACCCCCTCCTCGGTGATCTTTCTGAGCTTAGCAAGCGAAAATACCTGAAATCCTCCGCTGTCGGTAAGTATGGGCCCCGACCAGTTCATGAATTTATGAAGTCCGCCCATTCTGAATATCAGATCGTCACCGGGTCGTATATGGAGATGATAGGTATTGGAAAGCTCGACCTGGCAATTGACCTCGCGCAGATCCTCGCTTGATATTCCGCCCTTGATCGCGGCACTCGTGCCAACGTTCATAAACACAGGAGTCTGAATATCTCCATGTACTGTATGAAGCACACCTCTTCGTGCTCTTTTTTCTTTTTTCTTGATCTCAAACATTTTTTATTCCTCGTTATTTTATACGTTCAAACTGTCTGTCAATATATCTCTTATCCAGCTCGGTCACTACAGGTCTACCGTGAGGACAGACCTTGATATCCGGGATAGACATGAGAGTATCGCATATCCATGCAATATTATCGTCATTATCGTTCCTTCCACCTTTAACAGCTGCTTTACATGCTGATTGATACAATGCCTTCTCATATACGGCATCGCGGGCAAGCTCTGCCGATGCTCCATGTGTAGATAGGTCTGAAAGCATACTGACAAACAGGTCCGATGCAGCAGATATTCCGAGCATGTCGGGAATCGCTTCTATTTTCGCTGCCGACTCTTCCGCATCTATCGAAAAGTCAAAGCCCGTGTCGGTGATCTCCTCTTCATAATCGAGAGCAGATGTAAGCTCCTCGGGTGAGAGCCGAAGCTCTATAGGAAGGAGAAGGATCTGCGAAGCACGAACAGCGACTGATTTTTTCAGGTTAGCTTTCAGCTGCTCAAATATGATACGCTCATGAGCAGCATGCTTATCTATAATAAGCAATTTCCCTGACTGCTCTACCAGAATGTAAGTGTTAAAGCAGATACCGATGATCCTGTACGGCTCGACCGTTGGTATGTACTCAGACTGTATCTCGGTCTCAGGCGGAGTAATGTTATCAGACATAGTGCCGGCATCCGAGGACTCAGGTGTTGCCTGCTCTTCCTTTATCCGAGAGGTCAACTCGGTAAAGATCGCGGCACTGTTATAAGTTGTCGGTTTTTCCGATGTTGCCGTATCACGCGGATATACAGAAGAACAAGAGATCTCCTCGCTTTTTTCTTGTTCGGAATATCTCGATCTGTTTACACTGTTAATTATATCCTCGCATCTGTCGGATGTTTTCAGTGCAAAAGATCCCGGATGATCGAGCAGAGTCGTCCTGCGCTCCTTCTCAGCGCCTCTCTCGCTTAAAGGTGCGAAGGAATTCGTTGACGGGCGCAGAGTGGAGGTGCTCGGAGTTATCCTTTCAACGGGACGTGCATTATAGGTAAAGGTCTGATAAGCGGCAGTTCGCTTATCAGAATTCCCGGGGAGCTCAAATGAGCTTTTCTGTGTATGGCTTTCAAGAGCCGATCGCACAGAATAATATACCGATTCAAATACCGCCTTTTCATTTGAGAACTTGACCTCAAGCTTGGCGGGGTGGACATTTACGTCGACCGATGACGGCATAATATCGATAAACAAAACGCAGACAGGAAATTTTCCTTCGGCAATATATGAGGCATACGCCTGTTCTATAGCGGCGGTAGCGGTTTTGCTCTTTACATACCGTCCGTTTATAAAGAAATTCTGCATATTTCTGTTTGCTCTGCAGTTATCGCTTCTTCCGACATAACCTCGGATCTTTATTCCTTCATACGTACTGTTTACCTCGACTATCCTGCCGGCAAAGTCTCTGCCGAGCACAGCGTAGATCGCATTTTTCACCTTGTTGTCACCCGAGGTGAAAAAACGTCGTTGACCGTCGATTATGTATGTAAAAGCAATATCGGGGCGTGAAAGAGCGATCTTTTCAACTACTGCAGTCACAGCGATCGCCTCGGTAACATCCTTTTTTAAAAATTTTCTGCGGGCGGGAACATTCGAAAAAATATTCTCTACTATAACTGTAGTTCCGTCAGCACATCCGACCTCACACACACAGACCTCGCCTCCGGCGGATGATGTCAGCAGATGCCCAAGCTCCGAATCCTTTGTCTTGGAAATGATCTTGACATCTGCAACCGAGGAGATCGCAGCAAGAGCTTCTCCTCTGAACCCAAGCGTGATTATACTGTCAAGATCCTCTGCCCCAGAAATTTTACTTGTGGCATGACGCTTGATGGCAAGAGGGAGATCCTCCTCGGAGATACCGCAACCGTTATCGCATATACGGATCATGGATACCCCGCCGCGGGCGATCTCTACGGTGATATTGTCAGCTCCCGCATCTATTGAGTTTTCAAGTAATTCCTTTACAACGGAAGCAGGCCTGTCAACGACCTCTCCCGCTGCGATCAGATTTGCAACCGCAAAGCTGAGCTGATTGATCTTTCCCATTTTTACCTCAATTCAAAACCGATAGCCTTACTTTTCGCCAAGTGTCCTTTTTAGCTCATACAGAATACCGATAGCTTCTATAGGGGTGAGAGTATTTATATCAAGTGCTTTTATTCTGTCCGCTACCTCTTCATTTATATTGTTCTGCATTTGCGTAAGAAGGTCAAACGTATCCTCTTCATCCCTAACCGCAGCGGGCTTTGTATTTTCAGTCTGTCCGCCTTCGATAGAAGAAAGGATCTGCTTCGCCCTCTTGATAACAGAGGATGGCAATCCCGCAAGCTTTGCGACCTCTATACCGTAGCTGTCATCGGTCGAGCCCTTGACGATCTTTCTGAGAAACGTAATACTGTCATTTCTTTTTTTAGCTGCAATATTATAATTCACTATACCGTCAAACTCATCCTCGAGCACGGTCAGCTCATGATAATGAGTAGCAAAGAGTGTCTTTGCTCCGATCTTATCCGAATGAGTATATTCGGCAACGGCTCTTGCGATGCTCATTCCGTCATAGGTGGATGTTCCGCGCCCGATCTCGTCATAGATGATCAAAGAGCGCTTGGTTGCATTATTGAGGATATAAGCCACCTCGTTCATTTCGAGCATGAATGTAGACTGACCGCTTGCAAGATCGTCTGATGCCCCCACTCTCGTAAATATTTTGTCACAAATACCGAGATGAGCCTCAGTGGCAGGGACAAAGGATCCTATCTGGGCTAATAGAGTGATGATCGCCACCTGTCTCATGTAGGTGCTCTTACCTGCCATGTTAGGGCCTGTTATAAGCATAAGCCTGTTATGCTTTGTATCAAGATACGTATCATTCGGTACAAAGTAACTATCCGATACAAATCTTTCGACGACCGGGTGTCTGCCTCCCTTGATGTCAATAACGTCGGAATTATCCACCTCGGGGCAAACGTAATTATTCCTCTTTGCCGTATCTGCAAGAGATATGTAAACGTCGATCTTGGACAGAGCATTTGCTGTTTCGAAAATACGCTCCGTATTCTCGAAGATCTTTTCCCTTATCTCCTGGAAAAGATTGTACTCAAGCGCCTCAAGCTTGTCCTTGGCACCGAGTATAGTCGACTCCATGTTCTTTAGCTCGTCTGTAATATACCTCTCGCAATTTGTAAGCGTCTGTTTTCTTATATATCTGTCGGGAACCATGCTTACAAGAGACTTCGTGACCTCGATAAAATATCCAAATACCTTGTTATAAGAAACACGAAGGGTCTTGATGCCTGTCTCTTCCCTTTCTTTTTGCTCTATCTCGGATATCCACTGCTGAGCATTTCCTTTGACGGAACGAAGATAATCGATCTCCGCATTAAAGCCGTCCTTTATGATATCTCCTTCGCGGAGAGTATTCGGCGCCTTTTCGTTTATCGATTCATATATTAGTGATGCAATATCCGAGAGATCGTCGAGATTCAGGACAAGGGAGCAGATCTCAAAGTCGGATC
>JAZMZS010000114.1:0-3208 GCA_045586105.1 Eubacteriales bacterium
GCAGAAACGTGGTGCGGAGATTACGCGTATACCGTAACGAACGGCAAGGCAACTATCACAAATTGTATGTCCACCTGTACAAACGGGAATATTCCGTCTACGCTTGACGGTTATCCGGTAACCGCAATAGCAGACAGGGCGCTTTGGTACTGTAAGGCAGCCGATGTCGTCATTCCCGAGGGAGTGACCTCGATCGGAGAGCAGATGTTCGGTCAGGGCACGGTCGTCAGCATGAGCCTTCCCTCGACCTTGACGAGCATTCCCGATAATGCCTTTTTTTACTATTCAAATCTTAGCAGGATCAACATCCCCGAGAACGTCAAGAGCATCGGAGCGAGTGCGTTTGTATACTGCTACGGTCTGACCGAGATCAGTATTCCGTCGAGCGTGGAGACTATAGGCGACAGTGCGTTTTTCGGATGCAACGGGATCACGAGCATCACTATAGCCGACGGTGTAAAAAGCATCGGTGAGCAAGCCTTCTATCAGTGTGAATCGCTTCGGAGCGTCAGTCTCCCCGACAGCGTTACGTATCTTGGTGCAGAGGCGTTTTCCAGATGCACGAATCTCGGGAGCGTCGTACTTTCTTCTAATATCAAGAGCATTGAAAATGAGACCTTCTATAATTGCACAAAGCTTACGAGCATCAGCATTCCCGAGGGAATAACAAGCATCGGTGAAGCTGCTTTATCCGGCTGTGAGTCACTTGTAAGCCTGCACCTTCCTTCTACTGTCTCGAGCCTTGGGATTATTGCGTTCGGTTATTGCGACAAGCTCTCCGAGATCAATATTCCCGACGGAGTGACAGAGCTTCCGATCTCTTTGTTTGCTCAGTGCGTTGCGCTTGACGGAATAGTAATACCCGACAGCGTGACGAGTATCTGTGCGAGCGCATTCAGCGGCTGTAAGTCGCTTAGCAGCATCGTTATTCCGAAAGGCGTAGAGAGCATCAGCAGATCCATGTTCTATTACTGCTCTGAGCTTGAGAGCGCAACCCTTCCCGATGGGATAACGAGCATCGGTGAGATGGCGTTTGTAGGTTGCGGTAAGCTTTCTTACCTGAAGATCCCGGCAAGCGTTGCAACGATCGGCGAGAGCGCCTTTGAGGGGTGCGTTAGTCTTCAGGATATAAATATCCCGTCTGCCGTCAAAAGAATAGAGCCGAACACCTTTTCGAGATGCAGCGCGCTTGCCCGCGTGATCTACTGCGGTACGCCCGAGGAGTGGGCGCAGGTCTATATAGCGGATGACAGTAACTCATATCTTCTTTCTGCCGAGATGATCTACCATAAGATCACAGGCGCAGAGCAGGAGCCTACGTGTACCGAGCAGGGACACAGGGGCGGAGTATGTGAGCTGTGTGGAGAGGAAACGAGCGAGATCATACCTGCGCTCGGTCATAATATGCAGCCGCTAGAGGATGTTGCACCTACCTGTACCACAACAGGAAGGGAGGACAATGCCTTCTGCTCGAGATGCGGCACAGAGGAGTACACAGAGACCTCTGCACTCGGTCATGACCTGCAGTACTTCGAAGCAAAGGAAAGCACCTGTACCGATATCGGCTGGGAAGCATATACTGTCTGCCTGAGATGCGGTGAAACCGACTATTCGGAGCTTTCGGCTCTCGGTCATGAATACGGCGAGTGGGAGACGGTGCTTGAGCCTACCGACGTAAGCGAGGGCGTGATCGGTCATTGCTGCGTCAGATGCGGCAATACAGAGACCGAGACTATCGACAGAATAACTATAGCGGACGGTATTCCGGGGGATATTGATAACGACGGCAGATATTCATCTGCTGATATCACACATATCGTCAGATATCTCAGCGGAAAATCTATTTGGGAGAACGGGGGATATGCATCCCTGTCGGATATCAACGGTGACGGCGTTATAAACAACCGCGATGCGCTTTCACTTATCACAACGGTAGCGGAGGCGGTCCTTGCCGAAAAATTCATGGACTACACCCCTATCTCCTCGCAGGCGGATCTTGCCCTCATCAGAGCGGATCTCGGCGGAAAGTATTATCTCGAATGCGATATTGAGCTTGACGGCAAATGGTCGCCGATAGGAGATAATGCGGCGCCGTTTACGGGAGTGCTTGACGGAAACGGACATAAGATCACGGGACTTGAGCTTGATCAGAGCACTGCTCTTGCTTTTTATGCGGGCTTTATCGGATATAATTCGGGAGAGATCAGAGGACTGACGGTAGAGGGAAATATCGTTATCTCCAATACCAAAACCAAGGCGAGCATTTATGCGGGAGGAATAGCCGCATATAATAATGGCAGCATCACCGGATGCACGAACAAGGTCCGCATAAGTGCACGCGGCAAAATCTGGTACGTATATGCCGGCGGAATAGCGGGATCGAGCGCAAGCACCTCCGAGATCGCGGACTGCACAAACCGTGCGACAGTTCAGGCGAGATACTCGCCTCACTCGTATGCCGGCGGAATTGCAGGCTATGCCGATTCCGCTTCGGTTATGGGATGCGTCAATTACGGGCAGACCGTGGGCGACTTCTACAGCGGAGGAATATGCGGTCTTGCCAAGAACTCGTCTGTTTCAAAATGTACAAATTTCGGAGTGGTAAGCGCGGTCAGCCTCACCGAAGCGAGCTGCGCGGGCGGAATTGCGGGACTTCTGAATGCATCCGAGGTATCCGCATGCCGTAACAGCGCAACAATATGCGCAGGCTCCTTCTCGGGCGGAATAACGGGCAGAAATTACGGAACCGTTACTGATTCTTACAACACGTCCTGTGTCCATGCATATTCTTCTGTGACCAGCTGTTATTCGGGCGGAATTGTCGGTAATAACGAAGGCAGCGGCAGCGTAGTCAGCTGCTACAGCAGCGGAAGCGTATATGCTTCGAGCTCGCTCAAGACGGGCAAAAACTACATCGGAGGCGTTTGCGGAGGCAACAGCGGAAGCATCAGTCAATGCTGTTATCTCGACCTGACCGCCTCGGCTGTAGGAAACGGCAAGGGGACTGCGGTAAAGCTTACGGCGGATGGGATGAAGCTGGAAGCATCCTTTGAAGGATTTGATTTTGAGAACGTGTGGATAATGGGAGATAAAGCACCTGTTCACAGATGATCCATATGACTTGAAATAATATAACTTAACAACATAATATAATATAACGTAAGAGCGGGGAAAAGCAGTATCTTTTCTCCGCTCTTTGTGCAATATA
>JAZMZS010000115.1:0-6028 GCA_045586105.1 Eubacteriales bacterium
CTATGATCTCCTTTCCAAAAAAGAGGATCCGTACCTCACCATGCTCGGGCAGGCTTCCGCTTCCGTGCAGGCGTGTAAGATAAAGAGAAAAACAGAGACTGACTAAACCGAGCGCAAGAACCAATAAAGGGGAGATGCGTGCATAATCCGAATACATATCTCCCTGCGATCCGAGAAGCTCCGTCATAACACTGTAAAGAGAACTCATCACGCCTCCGAGCACTGCAGAAGAAACAAACATAACAGCGGAAGTCTTCAATGTGTCCGCAACACCGTACGTATTCAGTCCGAGGCAAACCATCAATACGCACACCCCTGCAAACACAACTGCATCAAGAGGCGTAACAAGATCAAAAAACAAAGAAAAGACAGAATAAAGAGCACCTATCCCCGCAGAAACACATAATCTCGCAATCGATGCTCTTCTTGAACACAGCCTTGATGTAATATAAAGTGAGAGCGCATCCATCGAAAAATTAATCAAAAACAAAATATCTACATAAACATCCGTATACATATCAATACCTCTTACGGACTATTATATGATCACAGTCTTGAAAAATATGTCTAAAAAAGCGCCGTCAAAGCAAAATGCTCTGACGGCGCCGCATATTACGCATATTCTTAGAAATTATCAGAAATAGAAGCAGGGGCGTACTGTTTTTATGCTTATCCCCTTTTTCAATTCCTCATTGACGATTATCTCTTTGTAATAATTTTCCATTTCCTCCCAGTACAGATGATCAAGGACGGTTTTATCGTAATCCGGGAAAAAATCCTTGTTTTTACTGTCGGAATACGCCTTTGCTATCATCGGCTTTTTCAGTATGTAAAACACTCCGTCGTCGGTCTGAACCTTTTTTACCTCTCCCGTCTCCATAGAAAGAGCGGCGGTAATATACCGTGTGTCATAATCGGTCTGAGTGCTCACAAAATAGCCGTTTTCATACTTATCAACAGCTGGATCCTCATTATACTGCTTTTGGAACTCGGAAAAGTTTTCGGAATTAGGAGCTGCATCATCTATTTTGTCTATCAGCTCCTGCTTTTCCTTCTTCTGCTCCTCCGTGAGCTCCGCGGTGTATTTGCCGTCGGAATCGTAAATTATATTACCGTCCTCATCGATATTGTAGGAATTCTCGGTAGATATAAAGATGTGAGTGGTTCGCGCATAGTTATCGTAAAGATAACTGTCCCGAAGCTCATCATTAAGCTTTTCAGACAGAAGTGCGCCCGTCATGTAATTATACACGATCTCTGTCTTCGCCTCGGCGATATATATCTGTCTTAGCATGTTATAATTGATACCGAACTCATACGCCTGCTCGTTGAGCTTTGCCACATTACCTTCAAAGCCGTCTAAAAGAATCTCCGAAAGCTGAGAATCAACAGAATCCACCTTGTCTTCACTCATGGATAGTCCATATTTGGAAAATAAATACAGGCTCGTAAGATAATTTTTTACCGTTTCATCGGCATACGCTGTCAATACAACATCCGCAGAGCCGTTACCGTAATCCTTGTTCCAATACTCATCGGTATCTTCTATATCCGAGTACGAATACATAAGGACCGCCTTATATCTGGCGAGCCAATAGGTATAGAAATTCTTGTCTACGGTATAGTCGCCGTATCTGTAGATATACTCCTCTGTTTTGTTCTTGTAAAAATAATCCTTAGATGATCCTGCACACGAGGCGCCTGCCAAGCACATACAAACAGAAAGAGCCGCAGCAATAATTCGTTTAGATAGATTCATTATATTTTTCTCCGTAGCCGTATTATTTTGATTATGACACACGATTGTGTAGGTTATGTGTTTGTACTATGACTTTTTTTAAGATAGCATTTTAAAATATGCAATGAAGAATCGACCGCATCCGACCCTCGCGGAACTTTGAAGGTCATGCAAGCACCGTTTGTAAGATTGACCCTGAGCTTATAATCGACCTCACCAAGCTCAAGCATGGACCAGATCTCGAACTTCAGTTCCTTTGGAAAGATCGAAACACTTCCCTCGTTTTGGATGATACGTTCTATCCCCGCACTCTGCGCAACAGCCTTAAGCTGTGCGACTCTGAGAAGCGCCTCTACCTCAAGCGGATACTCACCGAAACGGTCAAGCATCTCGTCTCTGAGATCATCCGCATCCTCGTCCCCGAGAATAAGCGCTATTCTCTTGTACATTTCCATTCGAACCGATGGAGAGGAAATGTATGTATCGGGAATATAAGCGTTCACTTTGATATCGAGCTTGCACTCGATCTTCTCGGGAAGCTTTTCTCCTTTTTCCTCGAGTACTGCTTCGTTTAGAAGCTTGATATACATATCATAACCCACAGCATCAAGATGTCCATGCTGCTCAGCGCCGAGCATGTTACCCGCACCCCTGATCTCAAGATCTCGCAAAGCAACCTTGAAGCCTGCACCGAACTGCGCATAATCCCTAATTGCTTTAAGGCGCTTTTCGGCAATTTCGGTTAAAACCTTGCCGCGTCTGTAGGTGAAATAAGCATAAGCACGTCTGCTTGATCTTCCCACTCTTCCTCTGAGCTGATGAAGCTGCGAGAGCCCCAATTTATCTGCATTCTCTACAATAAGCGTATTGGCGTTGGGAACATCTACACCCGTTTCAATAATAGACGTGCAGACAAGAACATCAATATTACCCTCGACGAGCTGCTGCCATATCGCTTCAATATCCTTCTTGTCCATCTGACCGTGGGCAACAGCTATATTGATGCCGTCTATAGCATCAGCTATACGCGCGGCGATATTGTTTATGTTTTCGACATTATTGTAAAGATAGAAGACCTGCCCGCCTCTCGAAAGCTCGCGTCTTATAGCTTCATATATAACAGAATCGTCATATTCAAGAACGTAGGTCTGAACCGGTATCCTGTCTCCCGGAACCTCATCAAGCACAGACATGTCCCGAATACCGCCCATTGCCATGTTCAGCGTCCTCGGAATAGGGGTCGCAGACAGCGAAAGCACGTCTATATCAGTTGCAAACTGCTTCAGCTTTTCCTTTTGCGCAACTCCGAATCTCTGCTCCTCATCGATTATCAAAAGCCCGAGATCCTTAAACTCGACATCACCGTAGACAAGCTTATGTGTACCTATTATGATATCTATATCGCCTCTTTTCAGGCGTCTGAATATCTCCCTCTGTTCCTTTGCAGACCTGAACCTCGATATCATATCCACCTTAATAGGAAAGCCCGCAAATCTTGAAAGAGCAGTCTGGTAGTGCTGATAAGCAAGTATAGTAGTAGGGCACAAAAGAGCAACCTGCTTTCCGGCTTCTACCGCCTTGAACGCAGCTCTGAGCGCAACCTCGGTCTTACCGTATCCTACGTCTCCGCACAGCAGTCTGTCCATAGGAACAGCTCGCATCATGTCATGTTTGATAGCATCTATCGCCTCGAGCTGAGATGTTGTTTCTTCGAACGGAAAAGCCGAATCAAATTCCGCCTGAAGCGCATCATCGGGCGGATAGGCAAAGCCGCTCTTTCTCATTCTTCTCGCATAGAGATCGATAAGCTCCTTTGCCATCTTCTTGACGGAAGCCTTGGCTCTTGAGGTCTGCTTATGCCACTCGGCTCCTCCCATTTTAGATAGCTTGAGCAGTCCGTCATCCGAATGCGCACCGATGTATTTCGAAATAAGTTCTATTCTTTCTGCGGGAATAAATAGCTTATCAGTACCCGCATACTGGATAGTAATATATTCCTTTGTCACACCCTCCGCAGAGGTGATCTTGGTCAGCCCCTTATAAAGTCCTATTCCGTAGGATTCGTGAACCACGTAATCCCCCTCGTTGAGATCGGCATAGGAAGTTATCTTTTTTCCCTGCGAAAATCTTTTTCGCTTTGAGCTTATCAGCTTAGACCTTCCTGAGCTTGTTTTTTGAGAAAAGCAAATATAACTGAATCGTGCGGCAGAAAGCTCAAAGCCATCCTTAAGAGTAGCTTTCGCGATATAAACGACCTTAGCCACCAATTCTTTTCGATCGGGAAGGCTCTCAAACACCTCGGAGACGGATATACCTCTTTCACGAAGAACGGCAGCGAGATTTTGCATCTCTGCCGACGAAGCGCATCCGACAACTATCCTGTAGGAGGCGTGAACGTAATTCTCTATATCCTCGCACAAAAGCTCAAGATTGTCAGATGCTCCGCACTGCCTTGTTCTCATACCGAAGAGAACAGAGGTCTTTGAATAAGAAGCCCCTGCCAAAAAGCTATCGAGATGGATCGATGCGTGCTTAGTAAAATAATAATCGAAGTCATTAACTCCAAGATTATAATAAGCATATTTAGCATCAATGAGGCCGCTTCCTATAATCGCCTCAACGTTCTCCTCGGATAGCTTACACGAAGCCTCAAGCTGATTACGGACTGCATTGCTGCCAAGTACAAGCGCTACAGTCTTATCCGACAGATAATCGATCAGCGTTGACTGTTTCGGATAAATGAGAGAGATGTATTTGTCCGCAAAAGGAATATTTGCAAGCTCGCAAGCCTCCAATTCTTGACTTAAAGCACGAATCGCGTCCGAGTCATTTGCTTTTTTTATCATACGAGAGACCGCTTGCTTCATAAGCAAACGCTCATCATCCGTATACAGCACCTCTCTCACGGGGATAACTGTCAAGGAATCGCAGTTTTCTGTCACCCTTTGAGTATTGATATCAAAATACCCGATGCGGTCGATCTCATCGCCGAAAAATTCGATCCTGACCGCTTTGCCGAGTTCCCCGTCAGACATCGGAACACATATATCGAGAATATCTCCTCGAACAGAGAACTGTCCGTAAGAATCAACTATCTCTGTTCTCGCATACCCCATATAAACAAGCTGTGAAGCGAGCTCTGCGGGATCATATTCGCATCCGATCTCAAGTCTGATGATGTTAGACAATAACTTGTCTGGCGGAATAGTGAACTGCAAAAGGGCGGAAGGAGTTGTGACCACACCCTTGCAGCTGCCTTCAAGCAAGCAATGAAGAATACCCAGCCTCTCACATTCCTCGGAATGAGATGCGAAAATGTTTGTAAAAACAAATTCTCTTGATCTGTAATAAAGGCAGCTTATACCGTTTTCACAGAGCATTGCGGATACTCGTGCACATTCCTTTTCGTTACCGCAAAGCACAAGGAAAGGAGATGAATATTTATCATAAAGATCTTCCGCAAAAGAACACAGGAGGGCATCAGATGCACCGTTGCACAAGCCGGAGACAAAGATCCTGTGCTTTTTTTGCATCGATAGCTGCTGATCTGCAGCCGACAGTATTTTTGCGTATTCGCTGTCTGATCGAACAAGGTCGTGTATCATTTGCTCACTCCTTTCATAAACGATGAAAGCCTCAATTCTTTAATTTGCACTCAGTTATACTTTGCCATTGCCTCTTCAGTCTTATCCTCAAGCATAAGCGTAAGAGCATCGTAGCAATCTTCTATTACGCCGTAGAGCTTTTTTTGCTCCTCAGAGCTGAATTTCGACAGCACCCAGTCTCCCATCTCATATTCGGGGGTCGGCTTTTTTCCCACTCCGATCTTCACCCTTGGAAACGCGTCGGTATTGAGGTGTGAAATAATGCTGCGAACTCCCTTTTGACCTGCGTCGCTGCCTTTTTTTCTTATCCTCATGACGCCCACATCAAAATTCACGTCGTCACACAAAACAATAATATTCTCCGCAGGTATTTTGTAAAACTCGGCAGCCTCACGTACGGCTTCACCGGAATTGTTCATATATGTCTGCGGCTTCATAAGCAAAACACGCTTCCCCCCAAGCGTCACGTCAGCAGTCAGCGCCTTGAATTTCAGTCTGTTTACCTTGCAAGAGCACCTTTGCGAAATATAATCCATACAAAGAAATCCCGCATTGTGACGTGTAAAGGTATATTCTTCCCCCGGATTTCCAAGACCGACAACGATATGGCTGATAGGCTCGGAAGAAGTGCTTGTTGTGCTTATCTGTTTGAATAGCTCGAATATGTCTGCCATTTTTTCTCTCC
>JAZMZS010000116.1:0-2864 GCA_045586105.1 Eubacteriales bacterium
AATGGATCTTGACATAGAATTATAGGTATTATTGTTTTATTTTTGAATGGGTATTTTAATGATCTTTGCAAAAAATAAGAATTGAGGAAATGAAGGTGCAAAAAACAAGGAGAAGAGAAAATGAGAAAGATCTATTTAAAGCCGAAAGATCGTTCGGGAAAAAAGTATGCAGGGAACACGAGTGGTGTATGCGTGGTGTTTGTGTTTGCCTCGGTGATACTGTCGATGGTTTTATTAACGCAGTCTGTAAGAAGCGAGGAAATGAAAGAAAGCTTGAGAGCCGAAGAACTCTCAGGCATTCGATCATCAATGCTTCAGATCGCTTCCGACCTTGATTCGGGGGCAATAGGTAGAGCTCGTGCCGAGTCCTTGTATTTGAGAGGATCCGGAGTGTTAGGGGCGGTAACAGCTGATAACCGTAGAAAAATTTATAAATTTTTATCTGATATCTCGAAAGCAGAGCCTGCCGATTATAATGAATATGCTGCGTTTGCCAGAAAGTGCGCTCACTGCGTACAAAAAGAGCTTTCCGGTGATGAATTCAAGCTTGATGAATTAAATCCACAGGAGCCTTCTACTCCCAACCTGAGTGCAGGGAATGCTATCGGTATCGCAAAAAGCAATTCGCTTGGTATCTTGTATCCGGGACATTTATATGATAATGATCATGTTAGTGTTTTCGGGTGGAATTATTACAAGAAACTTGAGTTCAGTGATCTGAGAGAATACGTATTTCTCGGAGGAAGAGAGGGGGAGCGCGATGATTTCTTATATGATGTCGATAGTTTGAAGAAAAAAGCAAGCTTACACATATTCCGAGATGTTGCCAAAAGCGGAGAATTCAAGCATTTGTTTTGCGACATGGGCATTGTATTCTTTGAATCCTCTTATGAGAATTTTGATATAATACTCGGGCTGGAGGGAGAAGATGGCACTATAATATTGTACAGGGCTCAGGACCGGGTAACAAAAGAAGAATAAATACTTGATTTTTATTTATTTTTTACTTGCATAACCTATGAAAATGTAATATAATAAGATATATTTTACACGTAATATATTTTTTACGAGCTTTATATGAAACAAGGTGATCTGATGACCGGTGCGGAAATTTCTGTAATTGAAAAAATAAAGAATAATTTTTCGGGAGCTGACATAAGGTGCATTTCAGCAAGGCACGAGGGAAGAGCAGTATGCTTGTTTGGTGAAAAGAATACTAAGAATACGCTTGCCCGTCATGAGTCTGTTTATTCTATTCGCAGAAAGATCAATGCAATTATCGAAGCTAAAACCGAATATTCGGATACTTGCGCTTCTCTTCGCATATATCCCGATACGAGGCTGTTCCCCCAAGGCGAGATGCGTTGCGGACAGATCGCGATCTGCGATATAGACGATATGGACGAAATTTTCGATTCATATAAGACATGTGCTATGACGAGAGACGGTGTTTTATTCATAGGTGCCGGAACTATTGAGGAGGCTTACAAGCAGTTCGAGATCGCAAATCTTATTGCGTCTATATGTGCAAATGCAAAGAAGCTTGGAAAAACCCTCTCTGTTCTTGAACGCAGACATATAGCTCTATACAAGCTTAACGTCACTCTTCCTTTGATGGAAGAGCTCGATATGTCAAAGCAAGCAGGAGAGAATGCAGCCAGAGAATGCCTTTGCTCTGTTATATCAAAGCTGTACGGCGAGAATCTGTTTCTTGATTCCAATGGTGCTGCTTCGGTGAGAATATCCGATAATTCATTTTTGATCACTGCATCCGACAAGGAAAGAAGCTCTGTTACCTCCGAGGACCTTGTGATGATACATAACGGCAGACGTGAGCCGGGGAAGCATCCATCTAATTCTGCTGCTCTTCACAAAATGATCTATGAAGCAAATCAGAGCATCGGGGCGATAATCATATCACACCCAAGATATTCTATGGCATATTCTGCATGCTCATGCGATATTCCTCTTGATGATAAAGCGAGAGAGATAGTCGGTCAAGTGCGCCGATATCCGTTTGGAACGACCGTTATGCAGCCTCTACTGTTTGCTAACGGCATATCCTCGGATGCAAAAGCATATCTTATCGAGAACGACTGCCTTGTGTGCTTTGGAAGGACACCCGATGAGGCTGCGGCGATCACGCGTGAGGTTGAAAGATGCGCGGCAAAGAACATTTTGCCGGCTGAGGAATGATAAATGATACACGAGATAAATCTGGAGCTCGGATCTCCGGACAGATTAAGTGCTCTCAAGCAGCTTGAATTCTTTATTGCCAGCACCAGAGCCTCAAAGGGAAGAGTAATAAAGGTGATCCACGGCTACGGTTCGAGCGGTAAGGGAGGACGTATCAGAGGAAGCGTCAGGCGTCTGTTGAAGGAATACAAGGATTCCGGGAGGCTTACTCTGTTTATTAAAGGCGAGGATTTTTCTATATTTGATCCTTCGACCCGCTATCTTATAGAAAAGTTTCCGGAGACAGGTAAGGACCCCGATCTTGAACGGGCAAATCAAGGTATTACCTATATTCTGTTATAATTTGGTTTTTAAATAAAAAAGGAGATTGCTGATGCAATCTCCTAAAAATTATTTCGCTGTTTCTTCAAGATACTTTACAACGTCGCCAACAGTGATGAATTTGTGAATATCATCGTCGCTGATCTCTATGCCGAATTTTTCCTCGCAGAGAAGTATCATATCGGCAAGCTCAAGAGAGTTGACTCCGAGATCGTTTGCGAGCTCTGCTTCTTCGGTGATCTTGTCGGCGTCAACCTGAAGCTCGTCAATAAGAAGCTGTTTTACCTTTTCAAACATAATTTGCCTCCTGTAAGAAATTTTGTATTTAAGTTCACAACATTCATATT
>JAZMZS010000117.1:0-11987 GCA_045586105.1 Eubacteriales bacterium
GTGATAATTTGAATATATCATTTCGTCATCTTTTCCTGCTTGACCTTGTGGTCGATGATGTGTCTGGACGCAAGCTCGCGATGGATATCGTCTACTGAAATGCCCATTTCTACCATCAGGACCATTACGTGGTAAGCAAGATCGGCTATCTCATAGACAGTCTCTGCCTTATCGTCCGCTTTGCCTGCGATAATTACCTCGGTGCATTCCTCGCCGACCTTTTTGAGTATCTTGTCGATCCCCTTGTCAAAGAGATAGGTGGTGTACGAGCCCTCGGGTCTGTCTTTCTTTCTGCCCTCGAGCAGAGAATAAAGACCCCTGAGCGTGAACTGTCCGATCTCGTCACTTTCCCACAGAGTATGGGTAAAGCAGGAATCCGTGCCCGTGTGGCAGGCGGGACCGTCCTTCTTTACAACGATAACGAGTGCGTCGTTGTCGCAGTCGGCGGTGATAGAAACGATATGCTGATAGTTACCGCTCGTCTCACCCTTGAGCCAGAGCTCGTTTCTTGAGCGGCTCCAGAAGCAGGTCAGCCCCTTTTCCATGGATATTTCAAGGCTCTCGCGGTTCATGTACGCTACCGTCAGAACGTTCTGCGTCAGCTCGTCTACTATGACGGCGGGGATCAGTCCCTTTTCGTCGAATTTCAGTTCGTCTATATTTATCATTTTCATAACCTCACACAAATGCCGTTTTCCTTAAGCTCCCTCTTGAGCTCGTTTATCTTTACTTCTCCGAAGTGGAATATAGATGCCGCAAGCCCCGCATCAACGTCTGGTATCTCACGGAAGAGAGATACGAAATCTCCGCTTGAGCCTGCGCCTCCGCTTGCAATTACGGGAACACTCACAGCCTCGCACACGAGCTTGAGAAGCTCGATGTCAAAGCCGCCCTTTACTCCGTCCGTGTCGATAGAGTTAACTACCACCTCGCCCGCACCGAGCGCGACGCACTTCTTTATCCAATCGATCGCTTCCATCCCCGTATTCTCGCGCCCTCCCTTGGAGAAAACACGGAATACACCGTCCACGCGCTTTACGTCTACCGAAAGAACGACGCATTGGTCGCCGTATTTCTCAGCCGCCTCGCGTATAAGCTCGGGATTCCTTATCGCTCCCGAATTAACGCTGACCTTGTCGGCACCGCATTTGAGCACACGGTCAAAGTCATCGAGCGTGTTTATTCCGCCTCCCACCGTCAGCGGAATGAATATACTGCCTGCGACCTCTCGCAGTATGTCGGTGAAGAGCGCACGCTCCTCATAGGAAGCCGTGATATCGTAGAACACGAGCTCGTCCGCTCCGTTCTCCGAATAGTAACGGGCAAGCTCGACGGGGGAATTCACGTCATGTATCCCCTCGAAGTTCACGCCCTTTACCACTCTGCCCGCGCGCACGTCGAGGCAGGGAATAATTCTTTTCGTTATCATTTTGCCACCTCGATAGCCTCGCTGAGGTCTATTTTTCCTATATAGTAAGCTTTGCCTATGATGGCGGCGTACATATCCATCTCTCGGAGCCTTCGGATATCCTCGATGCTGCTCACTCCGCCCGATGCCGTTATGTCGAGAGAATACTGCCGTGACAGCCGCCTGTAAAGCTCAAGATTGGTGCCCTGCATAGCGCCGTCCTTGGAGATATCCGTGATAATGACAGTCTGCACGCCTGCCTCCTTCATTTCCGAGAGAAAGGCGTCAAGGGTGTATTCGGTCTGCTCGAGCCAGCCCTTTATTGCAATATATCCGTCGCGGAAGTCAGCTCCTACTGCGATCCTGCTTCCGTAGGCGGCTACGGCTTCGAGAAGAAACGCTCTGTCCGTCACCGCCGCAGTTCCGATTATCACGCGGTCAACGCCCGCGTCGATATATTTCTTTACCGTGTCCATGCTTCGTATGCCGCCGCCTATCTCGGAGAAAAGGGAGGTGTTCTTTGCTATATCGCGCACGATATCGATGTTCGGCGTGGTGCCGTCCTTCGCCCCCTCGAGATCGACGAGGTGAACGTGCGATGCCCCCGCTCTCTCAAAGTCACGTGCTATCTCGATCGGGTTCTCGCTGTACACGGTCATCTGCGCGTAATCGCCCTTGTATAGGCGTACCGCCTTTTTGTCGTACAGGTCGATCGCGGGAAAGATTATCATGCCTGCACCTCCTCACAGAAGGCACGGAGGATCCTCATTCCGACCTCTCCGCTTTTCTCGGGATGAAACTGACATCCCATGATATTGTCTTTAGCTACTGCCGCAGTCAGAGGCTTTCCGTATTCAGCCGAAGCGAGAAGAGACTCCTCGCACCCGCGTGCAAAATACGAATGCACGAAATATACGCACTCGCCGCTTTTAACGTAACGCAGAAGCTTGTGCTCGCGCGTGATATCGAGAGCATTCCAGCCTATGTGCGGTATCTTCAGCCCCTCGGGAATATACCCCTTCATCGGGACTACCTCTCCCTGCAAAAGCCCCAGCCCCTCGTGCACGCCGTATTCGTAGCTGCGCTCAAAAAGCATCTGCATTCCGAGGCATATGCCCATTATCTCCTTGCCTCGTGCCGCTTCATTCACTATCAGCTCGTCCAGCCCCATGTCCGAGAGCTTTTTCCTCGCATCCGAGAATGCCCCGACACCGGGGAGGATAAGCTTGTCGGCGCGCATTATCTCCTCTTTATCAGAGGTAACGATGCTGTCGGCGCCTATGTATTTCAGAGATGAGCAAAGTGAAAACAGATTGCCCACCCCGTAGTCGATCACTGCTATCATATGTTTGTTCTTTCTTTTGTTTGTTTTGGATAATTGCGCTTTTGCGTTGCGTCATCCTGAGCGGAGCGTCAGCGTAGTCGAACCCGCAGGGCGAGGCAACGCCTCGGGATCTCGGGCTCAGCAAGAGCTCCCTTCCTTGAGGGAGGTCGTTTTAGAGAGTTCCCTTCGTCGAGGGTATCCTGTTTGCGTTTCTTTCGTCGATCGCAAGCGCTCCTCTGAGGCTTCTTGCAACGCTTTTGAAAATTCCCTCAATGATGTGGTGCGAGTTTCTGCCGCATATCTGTCTTACGTGCAGGGTAACGCCCGATTCACGGCAGAATGCACACCAGAACTCCTCGCAGAGCTCACAGTCAAAATCTCCGACCTTTTCGGTAGGTATATCTGTTGCGTAATAAAGCCCGCCTCTTCCCGAAATATCGACCGCGCTGAGTATCAGCGCCTCGTCCATCGGAAGGGTGGTGTCGGCATACCTGACGATACCGCGCTTGTCTCCCATTGCCTCGCGGAAGGCAGAGCCGAGACAGATACCGATATCCTCTGCCGTGTGATGGTAGTCTACCTCGGTATCCCCCTTGCAGTCGATCGAAAGATCAAAGCAGCCGTGTCTTGCAAAGAGGGTGAGCATGTGGTCGAGAAAGCCGCATCCGCTCGCGATCTCGCCCTTGCCCTCGCCGTCTATAACGAGGGAGAGGGATATCTTCGTTTCAGCCGTCTCTCTTTTGATTTCAGAAGCTCTCATTTTACTTCCTCCAGTATTTCCTTTATTGCACGCAATAGCGCCTCCGCCTCCGCGCGCGTTCCTACCGTTATACGGTTGTATTGGTCAATTCTGTCCTTATCAAAGTGTCGCACGAGAATTCCGCGCCGCTTCAATGCGTGGTAGAGCGCCCCTCCGTCGATGCCGCTATGCTTTGCAAAGACGAAATTGGTCCTTGAGTCGGTACACTCAAAGCCGAGTGCGCATAGCTCTGCCGTGAGGTATTCTCTCGTCTCGATTATCCTTTGGCAGTTTCCGAGATAATAATCGTTTTCCGAGAGTGCCGCAAAGCCTGCCGCAGCCGTCATTCTGTTTACGTTGTAAGGATTTGTCGAATATTTGATAGTGTTAAGATCACGTATCAGCGCCTCGTTTCCTATACCGAAGCCGAGCCTCGCCCCCGCCATCGAACGGGATTTTGAAAATGTACCCGTCACGAGCAGGTTGTCGTATTTGTCGGTCAGACGAATTGCGCTCTCCGCTCCGAAATCAACGTAAGCCTCGTCGATTATGACGACGTTATCGGGGTTTGTACGTACTATCTCTTCGATATCCGAGAGAGAAAGCACGAGCCCCGTCGGAGCATTCGGGTTTGCTATCACTACGTTTTTGTTGATCCCGATATAATCGCGCGGATCTATCGAAAGATCCTCCTTCAAGGGGATGATCTCGTACGGAATGCGGTTTATCTCCGCGAATACCGAATAAAACCCGTAGGTTATATCCGCAAAGGCGATCGGATGCTTTTCGTCCGAAAACGCCATGAATGCAAAGTTCAGCACCTCGTCCGAGCCGTTTGTCATAATGATGCGCTCGGAAGATACCCCGAAAACCTCAGCCGCCTTGTCTCTGAGCGCTGTGCATTCGGGGTCGGAGTAAAGCTGAAGCCTGCCGACCTCCGCGCTTACCGCCGCAAGCACCGCGGGAGAGGGCGGGTAGGGGGATTCGTTGGTGTTGAGCTTGATATATTTCATATCCTTCGGCTGCTCTCCCGGGACGTAAGGGGTGAGATTGCCGTATCTGTCAGAGAAGAATCTGCTCATATCAGTCCTCGAAGCGTATCGTTGCGGCTCTCGCGTGAGCGTCAAGCCCTTCCTTGTGAGCAAAGAGTGCGACCTTGTCGGCAACCTTGCCAAGCGCCCCCTTCGTGTAATAGGTGAACTGCGACTTTTTTACGAAATCGTCTACCGAAAGCGGGGAAGCAAAGCGTGCCGTGCCGCTTGTCGGCAGGGTGTGGTTCGGTCCTGCAAAGTAGTCTCCGAGAGACTCGGGACAGTATCTTCCCATGAATATCGAGCCCGCGTGCTTTACGCGGTCGAGATAATCAAAGGGATCGTCTACGCAAAGCTCAAGATGCTCGGGTGCTATCTCGTTCGCAATATCTATAGCGAGCATAAGATCGTCCTTCGCTACGATGATCTTTCCGTTGTTGTCGATAGACGCTCTTGCTATCTCCTCACGGGGAAGAAGCGGTATCTGTCTCTCAAGCTCAGCGCTTACTGCCTCTGCAAACTCGCGCGAGTCGCATACAAGCACCGCACTTGCCATCTTGTCGTGCTCCGCCTGAGAGAGAAGGTCAGCCGCAACGTAGCTCGGGTTGCTCTTTGAGTCTGCAACGACGAGTATCTCGCTCGGTCCCGCTATCATGTCGATCGAAACGACGCCGTAGACCTGCTTTTTCGCTTCGGCAACGTAAGCGTTGCCGGGGCCTACTATCTTGTCTACCTTCGGTATCGACTCGGTTCCGTAAGCGAGTGCCGCTACTGCCTGAGCACCGCCTACCTTGAATATTCTGTCGACACCCGCTATCTTCGCAGCCGCGAGAATAACGGGATTTACCTTTCCGTCAGCGGAAGGAGGGGTGACCATGACTATCTCACGGCATCCCGCTATCTTTGCGGGAATGCTGTCCATCAGAACGGTCGACGGATACGCCGCCGTGCCTCCGGGAACGTAGAGCCCCGCCTTTTCGATGGGGGTTATCTTCTGCCCCGTAACTACGCCCTCCTGCTCCGAGATGATAAAGCTCTGACGTACCTGCTTTTCGTGGAACGCACGGATGTTTACCGCCGCCTCGCGTATGACCTCGAGAAATTCGGGCTCTACCGAATTGAACGCCTCGTCTATCTCCTCTGAAGTTACCTCAAGAGAGGAGAGCTCGGCGTGGTCGAATTTCTTTGCGTAATCGTAGAGTGCCGCGTCGCCTCTTGCCCTTACGTCGGCAATAATGCCGCTGACCACGCCCTCTACGCTCGAGGCTATGTTGTCACGGGCGAATATCTCGTCGTTCGGTACCTCGCCCCAGTTGTATATCTTTATCATTTTATATCTACCTGTTCCTTTAGCTTTGCTATTACTCCGTCGATTTCGGCGCTTTTGAATTTATAGCTTGCGCGGTTCACGATGACCCGTGCGCTGATATCAACGATGCTCTTCTTGACCTCAAGATCGTTTTCCTTCAGCGTCGTTCCCGTTTCAACTATATCCACGATAACGTCGGAAAGCCCGAGTATCGGTGCGATCTCAATAGAACCGTTGAGTCCGATTATGTCTATGTCGCGGCATATGCTTCTGTAATAGTCGCTCGCGATCTTCTTGAACTTGGTCGCTACCCTCAGCGTCTTGTCTCCGCGGTCAACGAAATCCCGCTTAGCGGCTACCGCCATGCGGCATTTGCCGATCCCGAGATCGAGCATCTCGTAAACGTCAGGCTCGTATTCAAGAAGAATGTCCTTGCCCGCAACGCCGACGTCGGCAGCACCTCGCTCTACGTATATGGAAACGTCCGAGGGCTTTTACCAGAAGTAACGCACTCCCGCCGCCTCGTTTTCGAATATCAGCTTCCGCGAGCTTTCCTTGATGGAAGGGCACTCGTATCCCGCCGCCTCAAACATGGCGTACACGCGCTCGCCGAGCCTGCCCTTTGGCAACGCTACGTTTATCATTTCGCATCCTCCCATCCGCCAAGCTTGACGGCTTCTCTGTATCTGAGCTTTTCGGGAACGCACTTGCCGACCGAAACGCTCTTGCCTTCGCTCGTGAGCGCCTCTACCGTCCGTGCTATTTCTCCGACCTTTGCGTCCTTGCCGCAGAGAATAAGCACGTCGACGTCGTATTCGCTCTTGCTCTCCGTCATCCCCTCAAGAAGATCGAGATAAAGCGCAAATCCGACAGCTCCCGCACGCTTGCCCATACGGCGCACGAGCTTGTCGTAGCGTCCGCCCGAGAGGACCTTTGTAAATATTCCGTCGATGAAGCCCGAGAAGACGATGCCGTTGTAATAGTTCATGTTGCCCGTGATAGAGAAATCTACCCTCACACGGTCGCAGTATTTGGTGTCCTTGATAAGCTCCCAGATGCCGCGAAGCTGATCGAGCGCCGCCTTTGCCTTGCCGTCGGTGCACAAGGGCTCAAGCACGCTTATCGCTTCATCCATCCTGCCGTATATGCGGGTGATAGATATAAGCTTGTCCGCACACTTGGGAGAGATTTCGTACTTATTGCATACCTGCTCAACGCCGTGCAGGCTCTTTTTGCCGATGCATTCGATTATCTCGGCGCGGAAATACTCGTCGTCCGATATTGCATCGAGCACGCTCTCGATTATATCGAGGTGCGAGACGTCAAGCACGAAATTGTCGGATATGCTCTCAAGACTGAGCACCGCAAGATGGATAGCCTCGTAAATATCCCAGTCTCCTATGTCCCCGATGCATTCGAGCCCCGTCTGAATTATCTCCTTATACTGGTGAGTGCTCTCGGATACGCGGTATACGTTTTCGTTGTAGTAGACCTTCGTCTTTGCACCCTCGCCGTCCTCTGCGTTCTTGATTATCGATAGGGTAACGTCGGGCTTGAGCGCCATCAGCGTGCCGTTTGTGTCGTTGAAGGTGATGACCCTGTCCGAGACGAGAAAATCCTTGTTTTGCACGTAGAGATCGTATTCCTCAAACTTTCCCATCTTGAAGGGCATATAACCGTATTTCTTGTATAGCGATCTGAGAGCGTATACCGCCGCCTCGTCGCTTTTTAGAAGGGTAGTGTCTATCATTTCGTTTTTCTCATTTCCGCTTTTTCTATAGCCTTGTTGTAACCGCCGTTGCCGTATTCGATGCACTTTGATACACGGCTGATGGTAGCGGTCGAAACGCCCGTCTCCTTCGAGATGGTCGCATAGTTGACACCTGCCTTGAGCATCTTCGCTATCTTCAGCCTCTGCGCAATGTCAAGTATCTCCTTTATAGTGCACGCATCCTCGAAGAATTCGTAGCATTCCTCAATGCTCTCAAGTGCGAGTATAGCCTCAAAAAGCTCGTCCGTGTCTTCGTTTCTCCATTTACTCATGTCGTCGCCTCACTTTAACGCTTTATTGCTTTAGCACGCTAAATTATATCACCGCTTATACGGCTTGTCAATAGCTTTTTGAAAAAAAGCATCAAAGCCGCAATATTTCCGCGTAAAGTAATAATATAATTTAACTATAATAACATAGTATAATATATATAAACCGTAAAATCAAGATAAAATAAGCGTAAAAGCAGGACGTTTTGCCCTTCGGTCACCGAAAGACATTATTTTTTTGCTTTTTTTATTGACATATCAACCCCCTTGTGGTAAAATACCCTAAGTTATTGGGATGTAGCCAAGCGGTAAGGCACCAGACTTTGACTCTGGCATTTCGATGGTTCGAGCCCATCCATCCCAGCCACAAAAAAGCCTAACGCGTGAGCGTTAGTCTTTTTTGAACGATGTGTTCCGCTCGCGCGGAACGTGATGCGTCCTTCAGGCGTGATGTTGACTTCGTCAGTGATGTGCGCTTCGCGCGTGAGTAGAGCGGAACGCATCACATCACATTGCGCCTCGGCGCAATACATCACTGATGCCGACAGGCTAACATCACTGCGGCGAAGCCACAACTTCACTAATTCAACTCTAAAGTTTTTCAGGATTTTGTAGATGCATTTCGGGCATTTCGGGTCTGTAGACAGATTCGAACTGGCGAAAGCATTGGTAAACTAACAGTTGACAAAGTATATCTACTATCTCTTTACATCTCGTCAAATATATACTATAATATAATCAGTTCCGGAGCAATTATTATTTTGGAGGGATTTTGATATGCCAGATTTAAAAATCGGCGAGAAAATCAAAGCGAAAAGAAGAGAACGCGATTTAACACAAGAAGAACTTGCCAACATACTTGGCGTAAGCAAAGCTGCCGTCAGCAAGTGGGAAAATGAAGAAAGCTATCCTGATATAACTTTGCTTCCGCAAATAGCTCAATTATTTCATATAACAATGGACGAACTTTTCAACTATACACTTGAGCATAAACCGTTAGTTATTGTGAACGAATACCATTTTGGGTTAGCACTTGAAGATTTTGATAAATGCATTTTGAATCATGGTATCGCAAAAGAATGCGAAGTTCGTCAGAAACGTGAATATCTCGGCGGAGATGTTATTGAAGGTGAATGGGAAGTACGTATCCATTTCGTATCCACTGAGGAAAACATACCGTATTTGCTACAAAAACACATTCGTCCCGGAGTACTTATCGACGGTTACAGCATAAGGATTGCCGATGGCAAGGCTATTATCGACGATAAACCAAATAAACATTATGTATGTAGCCAAAAGGTTTGGGAGTACAACACTAAAGATAAAAAATATTTGCGTGAAATGCTCAAGGAGCAGGTGGCTATGGGTTTGATTGTAGAAGAAGATGCATTTTGAATAATTACATAGGCTTCGTTACAAGCATGGCGTTGCGCCCCGGAAGATAGCGGTCAAGTGCAACTCCCATACACGCCCGTGGGTTAGTGTATCCTCTGCAAAATCTGTGTGCATCTAAATCAGCCACACGCGGCTTTGCATCTAAATCGGACATACGTCACACAAAAAAGCCTAACGCGTGAGCGTTAGGCTTTTTTGAACGATGTGTTCCGCTCGCGCGGAACGTGATGCACCCTTCGGGTGTGATGTTGACTTCGTCAGTGATGTGCGCTTCGCGCGTGAGTAGAGCGGAACGCATCACATCACATTGCGCCTCGGCGCAATACATCACTGATGCCGACAGGCTAACATCACTGCGGCGAAGCCGCAACTTCACTTTCTCTTTCGACTCTAAAGTTTTTCGAAATTTTATAGATGCATTTCGGGCATTTCGGGTCTGTAGACAGTTCGGACCGGCGAAAGCCTTCCTCCGAGAGGAAGGTGTCACGGCGTAAGCCGTGACGGAAGGAGCCTGCGTGACTTTGAAATCTGATTAAACTTTACGGTAACGCACTCTCCCTCAGTCGCCTACGGCGCCGGCTCCCTCCCGGAGGGAGCCTCTACTAAATCTGCTTGCGAAGCGCTTGAAACGTTTATAAAGTTGTGGTATAATAAAGTCAAGAAAGGCGGTGGTGGAATGTTTGGTGCAATATACGGAGACGTGATCGGTTCGTATTATGAGGTGCATTGTACGAAGAATTACGACTTTGAGTTTAATTCCGACAGCTATTTTACAGACGACACCGTATTGATCGCCGCGGTCTGTAAGGCAATTTTGAACGATCCGTCCGAAATATCCAAATGGGCTGTTCGTACCCGTGCTAAAGAGTACGCCGTCCAATACCGTCAGTATTATTCCTATCACCCGCACGCAGGATTTGGTAACATGTTTTCCGAGTGGGCAAGAGCTCATAACGCGAGAAACGGACACAGTTACGCAAACGGTGCGTCGATGCGTGTTATACCGATCGGATACGCTTATGATTCGTTAGAACAAACGTTACTTCAAGCAAAGGCAAGTTGCATCCCGACTCACAATCACCGTGAAGCGATCAAAGGAGCACAGGCTGTCGCTTGCGCGGTGTATCTTGCACGCAACGGAGAGGACAAGGATTTTATAAAGAACTACATAGAAAAGACTTTCAAATATGACCTTTCAACTCCTCTTTCCGCTATCAAAGAAACACACGTTTTTGATAGCCGTACCTCATACAGCGTTCCGCCGGCAATTATAGCATTTTTAGAATCGACGGATTATGAAAGTGCAATCAGAAATGCCATCTCTCTCGGCGGAGATGCGGATACTCAGGCGTGTATAGCGGGCGGTATCGCAGAAGCATATTATAAAGATATCCCCGAGCACATAAAACGCTTCTGTGATCTTAGGATCGACAGCTCGATCAGAGCTCTTGTAAAAGAGTATGATATAAGATACAGCCGGCTATAGCTTTACGGAAAGACGGTGATAAAAATGAAATGCAAGAAAATGCGAGGACAAAAAAGAAAACTGGAAACACTCGTCAGAAACATACAACTGATCCTGCCATTTGAAGACACCGACAGTCGCTACGAGCATTTTCACGTTCCCTGCGGACCGTTTGTTTCATCACCGAAAACAAGTGGAAAGGCAAAAAGAGCGTTTTGTAAAGCATGGCTTCAAAAAACAGAAGAAATATTAAAACAAAAGCCGTCAGATCTGCCCTTCTGCAAAGTAGTCGCTATGATCGATGAAAGAGATCTTTGGGAATCACAGATCGTAGTTTTTTATGATGAAAACTATTACGGATCTTTTTGGTCACGGAATACACCCGGGCAAGCTTGGACACTCATGGAAGATACGACAAGATCATTTGTAAGAGAGCGTAACATCAAAACCGGATTAAATGAAATTGGTTATTTAGAAACAATTTCGGAAATCGATTTCAATAAGAGATCAGTTCTTTGGTTTTACGGTGAATTCTGATTTCAAAACATGACAGCCTTATGTCACGGCGAAAGAAGATCAAACTAAAGAATTATAAATATGAACTCGACAAAAAGAGATTCTAAATGAACAATATTGTAACGAGTCGCATTGGTTTGCGAAATTGTTGCAACGGAGAAACACAATGGTTAACAAATCACAAGAATTAGATGAGTTAATGATGGAATGGGCCGAATGCCATCGCAAGTTGGGTTTGAAAAATTTCATTTCGGATGGTATCATAAATGAATATGAGTATCAGAACTCAACACCCAAAATTGTCTTTTTTCTAAAAGAGGCGTACTCAAAATCCGATGATGGCGGGTGGTCATTAACACATTGGCTTGATAATGGAGCATTAACAAAAATGTGGGGGACGGTATCTGAATGGATTTACGGAATAAGAAATACTACCTTATCTACAATTCCGCCAAAGCCTGAACTTACCCGTGAGGAAAAAACGTTATTATTGAAAACAATAGCTGTTGTAAACGTAAAGAAAAGCAATGGCGAGGTTAGCTCGAAATATGATGATCTGCTAAGGTACGCAACAAGGGATATTTCTTTTTTAAAAAAAGAAATTCAAATCCTTGATTCGGACATAATAGTATGCGGAAACAACTCTAGCTTGCTTAGAATGATTTATGGGGCGACTGTTCAAGATAATAAAGTTAATTCTGACGGGTTGATAGATTCAGCTTTTATGAAAAAGAACGAATAAGCTGTAGTAGGAAAACAG
>JAZMZS010000118.1:0-8674 GCA_045586105.1 Eubacteriales bacterium
TCACAGAACGACATGGCTACGATCCGACTTTGAGGGGCACAGGCGCTTCGTTGAGTCGCTTTCAAGCTATGCGAGAATGTTCTTAGGACAGATAGACAAGCCCGACGTAGATTCCGTGGACGGGCTTTCTCCCGCGGTCGCTATAGATCAGAAGACCACGAGCAGAAATCCCCGCTCGACTGTCGGTACGGTCACCGAAATATACGATTATCTCCGTTTGCTCTACGCCCGTATCGGCGTGCCTCACTGTCCCGTCTGCGGAAAAGAGATAAAGCAGCAGACGGCGGAGAGCATCGTCAACAGTATCCTGGAGCTTGATGCGGGAACCAAGTTCATGATCCTCGCCCCCGTGGTAAAGGCGAAAAAAGGTATGCATGAAAAGGTGCTCTCGGATGCTAAAAAGGCGGGCTTTGCCCGTGTCCGCATCGACGGCAATATGTACACCCTAGATGAGGAGATCACGCTTGACAAAAATCTCAAGCACGTCATCGAGATAGTCATCGACCGTCTCGTGATGAAGGACGGCATCAGAACGAGAATTTCCGATTCGGTCGAAACTGCGCTAAAGCAGGCGGACGGTGCGGTTGCCGTGCTGATACTTTCCTCGGACGGCGGGGAGGAGCTTCGCGTATTCAGCGAAAAGTACGCCTGCGAGGAGCACGGCATCAGCTTCGGTGAGCTTGAGCCGAGACTTTTCTCCTTCAATAATCCCGCAGGTGCCTGCGAGGTCTGCGCGGGTCTCGGGGAGCTGAGACACATATCGGTATCAAAGGTCATTCCCGACAAGAGCCTTTCGCTCTCGGAGGGAGCGGTCAACGTCAACGGCTTCAAGTCTATAGAGGAAGAAAGCTGGATGGGTCCGCTTATCATGGCGGCAGGCAAAAAGCACGGCTTTGATCTTGATACCCCAATCGAGAAGTTTTCAAAGGAAGCCTACGGCATCCTGCTTTACGGAAGCGGAAAAGAAAAATACCACGTTATCCGCTATTACGGCGGTGAAGCGCACGAGCAGGTCACGACCTTTGACGGAATCATCCCCATAATCGAAAAGCGTATGCAGATGATGGGCAACGAGTATTACGAGGCTTTCGTAGAAGAAACGGCGTGCCATTCCTGCGGAGGCGGCAGACTGAACAAAATGATGCTCGGCGTTACGGTCGGCGGGCTTAACATACACGAGCTCTGTTCGATGTCGGTCGCCGATATTCTCGCGTTTATCGAAGGGCTTGCCCTGACCGAGACCGAGACGAAGATCGCACGCGATATCGTCAAGGAGATCCGCTCGCGTCTGAGCTTTCTCGTCAGCGTCGGACTTGAATATCTCACCCTTTCGAGAAAGGCGGGAACTCTCTCGGGAGGTGAGGCGCAGAGAATACGTCTTGCCACGCAGATAGGCTCATCTCTCGTCGGTGTCATGTACGTGCTCGACGAGCCGAGCATAGGTCTTCATCAGCGCGATAACGGCAAGCTTATAAACACCCTCAAAAAGCTCCGCGACAACGGAAATACCGTTATCGTAGTCGAGCACGACGAGGAAATGATGCTTGAATCCGACTATATCGTGGATATCGGTCCCGGGGCGGGTATACACGGAGGTCAGGTGGTTGCCGCAGGAACGCCCGCACAGATAAAGCGTGATAAGAATTCTATCACGGGCGCGTACCTCTCGGGCAGAAAGAGCATTCCCGTTCCCTCCGTCCGCAGAGAGGGTAACGGCAAATTCCTTGAGATAGTGGGAGCAAGACAGAACAACCTCAAGAATATAGACGTGAAGATACCCCTCGGAATGCTCGTGTGCGTAACGGGTGTTTCGGGCTCGGGAAAATCCTCGCTTGTCAATATGATACTTTACCGCACGCTTGCCGCAAGGCTCAACCGTGCTATCACATATCCCGGTGCACACGAGCGCATCGACGGGATCGAGCATCTTGACAAGGTAATAGCAATAGACCAGAGCCCTATCGGAAGAACGCCTCGCTCAAACCCCGCAACCTACACCGGGCTGTTTGGTGAGATACGTGAGCTTTTTGCAAAGACGAAGGAAGCAAAGGCAAGAGGCTACAAGTCGGGAAGGTTTTCCTTCAACGTCAAGGGCGGCAGATGCGAAGCGTGCGAGGGCGACGGCCTTAAGTGCATCGAGATGCATTTTCTGCCCGACGTTTACGTCAAGTGCGACGTCTGTCACGGAAAGAGATATAACCTTGACACACTTGATATCAAGTACAAGGGAAAGAACATCTCCGACGTCCTCGATATGACGGTAGAGGAAGGGCTCTCCTTCTTTGACGGAATACCCTCTATAGCGAAAAAGCTGCAGACACTCTACGACGTGGGTCTCGGCTACGTTTCTATCGGCCAGTCCTCGACCACCCTTTCGGGAGGCGAAGCGCAGAGAGTCAAGCTTGCGACCGAGCTTTCCAAGAGAAGCACGGGCAGGACCGTGTATATTCTCGACGAGCCGACGACGGGACTGCACTCTGATGACGTCGCAAAGCTGCTCGGAATGCTCGAGCGCCTCGTCGAGGGCGGAAATACCGTTATCGTCATAGAGCATAACCTTGACGTTATCAAGAACGCAGACTATATCATAGATATGGGGCCCGAGGGCGGAAACAACGGCGGTACCGTCGTATGCGCGGGAACACCCGAGGAGGTCGCCGAGTGCGAGTGCTCGTATACCGGCAGGTACCTCAAGGATATCCTGCATAAATAAGCGGAAGATTGAATAGTCTGAAAAGCATCTCATCAGCAAAGACTTAGCTATGAGATGCTTTTTTTGTTGTATAGGAAATTGCGTTAAATAAGTTTGCACAAAGCGCCCCTTCCGACTGGCATCCTTGAGGGAGCCTGCGACCGAAGGATCTGAGTCGGAGAACGAAGAAACGTTACTGTATCTTCCCGCTCAGATTCTTCGTTTCGCTTCGCTACACTCAAGATAAGTGACACCCCAAATCTTTGATTTGGCTGGTGGAACTTATGCATGGGAGCGCAAAGCGCGAGTCGTAATGACAGCGGGGATGGTGCTTTTTAAGTGACGATTATGAGCGTAGCAGAGTGCCGTCAGGCACTTTCTTATGGCAATCTTGTCACAAGAATGCTAATTTGGCGGCGGACTTGTTGACAAAATGGCAGGAGTTATTAATAAAACTTTAGCACTCGCAAATGCAGAGTGCTAAGAATTAACGATTCAGACATAACTCTGAATATTATTGTTCACAAATTCGGTATATGATTAAACCGTAGGGAAAAGACGAATAATCATACTGACAACGAATTTTGAAAAAGAAAAGAGGGAATTTATATGGATGCAAATAACTTCACTCAAAAAAGCATAGAAGCAATAAAGGATATGCAGTATATTGCCGCCGAGCACGGCAATCAGCAGCTTGAGCAGGTGCATCTGCTCTACGCGCTCGTATCAAAGGAGGACGGACTTATTCCGAGCCTTGTCAAGCAGGCGGGAGCTGACGTGCAGAGGCTTACCGCGCTGTCTTTGTCGGCGGTCGAGGCACTGCCCAAGGTTTCGGGAGCGCAGAGTGACCGTGCGTACGTTTCGCACGAGCTTGAAAGAGCACTTTCCGAGGCTGAGGCGGAGGCGAAGAAGATGCACGACGAGTACATTTCGGTAGAGCATCTTATGCTTGCGCTTTTCTCGAAGGGCAGCATGAAGGTCAAGGACATATTCAGGTCGGTATCTCTCAGCCGTGATGCGTTCCTTGAAGCACTCAAGGCGGTGCGCGGTAACAGGACGGTGACCTCGGACGATCCCGAGCAGACCTACGATATCTTGAAGAAGTACGGCACCGATCTGACCGAGAGAGCGAGAGAGCAGAAGCTTGACCCTGTTATCGGCAGAGACGAGGAGATACGCAACGTTATCCGCATTCTTTCGAGAAAGACGAAAAACAACCCCTGCCTAATTGGTGAGCCGGGTGTCGGAAAGACGGCAATTGCCGAGGGACTTGCTATCAGAATAGCAAAGGGGGACGTTCCCGACAACCTCAAGGACAGGATGCTTTTCTCGCTTGATATGGGAGCGCTCGTCGCGGGGGCTAAGTTCAGAGGAGAGTTCGAAGAAAGGCTCAAGGCGGTTTTGGAGGAGGTTCGCGCGAGTGAGGGGAAGATCATCCTCTTTATCGACGAGCTTCACACCATCGTGGGTGCAGGCAAGAGCGAGGGTGCCATGGATGCGGGAAATCTACTCAAGCCCATGCTCGCGCGGGGTGAGCTTCACTGTATCGGTGCGACCACGCTTGACGAATACCGCACGTATATCGAAAAGGACGACGCGCTCGAGCGCAGATTTCAGCCCGTGCAGGTGCCCGAGCCGAGCGTAGAGGACACGATCTCTATCCTCAGGGGACTTAAGGAGCGCTACGAGGTCTTTCACGGAGTAAAGATACACGACGCCGCGCTTATTGCCGCCGCAACTTTGTCAAACAGATATATCTCTGACAGGTTCCTGCCCGACAAGGCGATAGACCTCGTCGACGAGGCGTGTGCACTTATCAAGACCGAAATGAACTCGATGCCCTCTGAGATGGACGAGGTGGCAAGGCGGATAATGCAGCACGAGATCGAGGAAGCCGCCCTCAAAAAGGAAAAGGACAAGCTTTCGGCAGAGCATCTTCGCGAGATACAAGCCGAGCTTGCCGATATGCGTGCTCAGTTTGCCGAGATGAAGGCAAGGTGGGAGATAGAGCGTTCTTCTATCGAAACGGTACAGAAACTTCGCGAGCAGATAGAGCAGACGAACGCCGAGATAGAAAAGGCGCAGAGCGACTACGATCTGAGCCGTGCCGCCGAGCTTAAGTACGGCAAGCTTCCCGAGCTGAAAAAGCGCCTTGCCGAGGAAGAGGCAAGGGCGGAGCAGAATTCGGGCAGCAACACGCTTCTCCGCGACAAGATCACAGAGGATGAGATATGCAGGATAGTCGCACGCTGGACGGGAATTCCCGTTACCAAGATAATGGAGAGCGAGAGAGAAAAGCTTCTCGGCCTTGACGAGATACTTCACCGCCGCGTTATCGGTCAGGATGAAGCCGTGCAGGGCGTGTGCGAGGCGATCCTCAGATCCCGTGCGGGAATACGCGACGTGCGGCGTCCGATAGGCTCGTTTATGTTTCTCGGTCCTACGGGTGTTGGAAAGACAGAGCTTGCGCGGGCGCTTGCTGAGGCACTTTTTGATGACGAAAAGAGCATGATCCGTATAGACATGTCCGAGTATATGGAAAAACACTCGGTATCCCGCCTTATCGGAGCGCCTCCCGGGTACGTCGGCTACGACGAGGGCGGTCAGCTTACAGAGGCAGTACGCCGCCGTCCCTACGCGGTAGTGCTGTTTGACGAGGTGGAAAAAGCCCACCCCGACGTCTTCAACGTCCTTTTGCAGGTGCTTGACGACGGTCATATCACCGACGGGCAGGGAAGAGTGGTCGATTTCAAAAATACGATAATCATCCTGACCTCGAATCTCGGCTCGGATATCATTCTTGACGGAATCGACGGAAACGGTGAGATAAGCCGCGAGGCGAGAGAAGGGGTAAGCGCGCTTCTGCGCCGTTCCTTCCGTCCCGAGTTTCTCAACCGCCTTGACGAGATAGTATTCTATAAGCCCCTGACAAAGGAAAATATCAGAGGAATAATCGAGCTTCTCATAGCAGATCTTGACGGAAGGCTAAGAGAAAAACAGCTGTCTCTCATCCTCACTGACAGAGCGAAAGAGCATATTATCGACCGAGGCTACGATCCCGTGTACGGTGCGCGTCCTCTGAAGAGATATATGCAGTCCGCCGTCGAAACGCTCGTTGCACGCGAGATAATCTCGGGTAATCCCGAGCCCGATACCGTTATTACGGTCGACTGCGACGGAGAGAGACTGTTTATCGTAAAATAAAAGGTATGATCATTACCTCGTTAGTCTTGTATACGCATATAAAAAACAGCATCCTGCGCGGGATGCTGTTTTTTATATGCATTGTAAGATTATGTATTCGGTGTCTGCGTTTGGTCGGGGACTGTGCTGCCTTCTGCCGCATCGCCGTTCTCGGGTGCGGGAGCAGTCTCGGGAGCAGTTTCGGGTGTGGCAGCGTTATCCGCATCAGATGCCGGCTGAGGCGCCGCTTCCGTGTAGAACACGGGTGCTGCGGGAACCGTACCGTCGTCGGGAGGAAGGCTCTTGAGCTTTCGGCTCGCATGAATGCCGAGCGCAAGATAGTAGATGACCCAGGCGTGGAACAGAATATCAATGATCGAATCGAGGGCGATGCCGTTGAGCAGAAGCATTGCTGCGGTGTCGATCACGAACAGCACCAGCGCAAATATGAGCCAGCCTGCGCGCTGCTTTCTTGACATGAACCATGAAAAAAGATATAAAAGCGTACATACTATTGAAACTATCAGAAGTATCGTGAATACAGTGTCGGGAAGAAAGACTGCTCCCTCGATCTCTCCCTCGTAAAATTCAGCAGGGAAACGTCCGCACAGCATCATTCCGAGCCCTGCTATATAGTAGGGAACAAACGCGGAAAAGAGAAAATACGAGTTTGCATTCGTGACGAGAAGGCAGAGGTTTATTGCAGTAAACGCGAACGTGAGCAGCAGATTGAATCTTGATGTGTTGTATTTTTGCTCGTATGCGGCGCGCTGCGGGCTTTGGATCGGTATCTGTGGTGTTGTCATAACGGGTCTCCTTTTCTGATGATCTATGCCAATATTATAACAGATGCAGATCCGAAAGTAAATATGAAATCAAGAAAAGAATAGTTTTTTATAAGTTGGCGGGATGCACCTGCGTATAAAAAACAAAGGACGGAGAATGCACGATTCTCCGTCCTTTATGATTGTTTTGTATTGGCTTAGCCGAGCTTAGCGTAGTTGACCTTGATGCCGGGGCCCATCGTCGATGCGATAACGCAGGACTTGATGTACTGACCCTTTGCAGCTGCAGGTCTTGCCTTGATAACTGCACCTACGAGAGCATCGAAGTTCTCCTGGAGCTTCTCAGCACCGAAGGATGCCTTGCCGATGGGGCAGTGGATGATGTTGGTCTTATCGAGACGGTACTCGATCTTACCTGCCTTAGCCTCCTTAACAGCCTTAGCAACATCCATGGTAACGGTTCCTGCCTTGGGGTTAGGCATAAGTCCCTTAGGACCGAGGACCTTACCGAGACGTCCTACAACGCCCATCATGTCGGGAGTTGCGATAACAACGTCAAAGTCGAACCAGTTTTCACCCGTGATCTTTGCTACGAGGTCGTCTGCACCGACGTAGTCAGCGCCTGCCTCTTTTGCAGCGTCTGCGCGGTCGCCCTTAGCGAATACGAGAGTCTTTACAGTCTTACCCGTTCCGTTAGGAAGAACGATAGCGCCTCTGACCTGCTGGTCTGCGTGACGGCTGTCAACGCCGAGACGGATGTGGAGCTCGATGGTCTCATCGAACTTTGCCTTAGAGGTCTGGCATACGAGAGCGATTGCCTCGTTTGCATCGTAAAGCTTGGCCTTCTCGATGAGCTTTACGCTGTCCTGATATTTCTTACCCATTTTATTCATCTCTACTTACCTCCCGATTAGTCTTCGACCGTGATACCCATGCTGCGAGCGGTTCCTGCAACCATGCTCATTGCAGCCTCGATGGAGCCTGCGTTGAGGTCGGGCATCTTGGTTTCAGCGATCTTGCGTACCTGATCTTTGGTAAGAGCAGCTACCTTGGTCTTGTTGGGAGTAGCGGATGCAGTCTCGATACCGCAAGCCTTCTTTATAAGAACTGCTGCGGGAGGGGTCTTTGTAATGAAAGTGAAAGAACGGTCTGCGTAAACAGTGATAACGACGGGGATGATAAGACCCATATCGTTCTTGGTTCTCTCGTTGAATTCCTTAGTGAAGTTAGGAATGGAAACGCCGTACTGTCCGAGTGCAGGACCGATAGGCGGCTGGGGAGTTGCCTTGCCGGCAGGGATCTGGAGCTTTATATAGCCCATAACTTTCTTTGCCATTTTGTTTTACCTCCAAATGTGGTTAATATTCGGGAGAATTTAAAAGAAGAATTTTTCTCCCTCCCACCGTGTGCGATGCACACTACTTATAGCCGGATAATGCCGGCTGCATTTTGCCGATGCGCTTAGTCCTTTGCAGCCTTGATGTCGGCAGCATCAAGCTTGACAGGCATTTCTCTGGATGCGGTGGAAATGATGACGGTGACCGTTTTCTTGTCTTCCGAAATATCGTGAAGCTTTCCTGTGTATCCTGCGAAAATACCTCTTACGATAGACACGGTATCGCCCACGTCGTATCCGAGCTGCTCCGTGCGGATCTCTACGTTGAGAGCCTCGACCTCTTCGTTTGTGAGAGGTGTGGGCCTCGATCCGGGACCTACAAATCCCGTAACGCCCCTGATGTTTCTGACCACGTGCCAGCTTTCGTCTGTCATGACCATCTTTACAAGGACGTAACTCGGGAAGATCTTGCTTTCGACTTCCTTTTCGGTCTCGCCGTCCGTTTCGACTATCGTCTCTACGGGAATGCGGATATCGAATATAAGATGTCCGAGTCCTCTGTTATCGACTATCTTCTCGAGATTTGCTTTTACCTTGTTCTCATAACCCGAGTAAGTATGAGCGACATACCATCTCGGTCCTAAGTTCAGTTCATCAAAATCACTCATGACTGCACCC
>JAZMZS010000119.1:0-30484 GCA_045586105.1 Eubacteriales bacterium
CAGCAATCGCAATCGTCGTCCTCGTAGAGGTCAGCCTCTACGTATCCGAGATCCTCGTCGAGCTCCTCGCAGTACTCGTAAGCATCCTCTGCCTGAGCCGCTACGTCCTCGAGGTCGTTTGCCATATCCTCAAGAAGATCAACTATCTTGAGAAGGACCTTAGCCTCGGCGTTCTTCTCGTCAAGAGCAAGCCCCTCGCAAAGACCCTTTATATAAGCTACCTTTTCAATAACAGTCATAATAAATCTCCTATTCAGTTAGTTTGTGCCGTGCACTTACGCTCTTGAGAGATATTCTCCGGTTCTGGTATCGATCTTGAGTACCTCACCCTCGTTGATAAAGAGCGGAACCTTGATCTCAGCACCGGTCTCAAGCGTTGCGGGCTTGAGAGTGTTGGTTGCGGTATTTCCCGCAAAACCGGGATCCGTCTTCTCGACCTTGAGCTCTACAAACGTAGGAGGCTCAACAGAGAATACGTTGCCCTTGTAGGAAACGAGTTTGACCATCATCTCTTCCTTAACAAACTTGAAGCTGTCGGGAAGCTTGTCTGCATTGAGCGGAACCTGCTCGTAGGACTCCATGTCCATGAAGTAGTAAAGCTCACCGTCATTGTAGAGATACTGCATCTCTTTTCTCTCGATATATGCGTTCTCGAACTTATCGGTAGGGCTGTAAGTTCTCTCGAGAACTGCACCGGTGATAACGTTTCTTACCTTCGTTCTGACGAAAGCCGCACCCTTACCGGGCTTTACGTGCTGGAACTCGATGACCTGAAGAACGTTGCCGTCCTGCTCAAACGTTACGCCGTTTTTGAAATCTCCTGCTACTACCATAATACACCTGTCTTCTCAGCGGCTCTGATATTTTAGAGTCTTGGAGCTATGCAGCCGCCGTTGCATAACTTTGCATAATAATTTTAATTATATCACTATTGTACAGTATTCTTGCGGATATTTCAAGACTTTTCTTGAAATTTTCTTATAATTCTATAAGTTCTTTCGGAGAAGCGGTGATATTTCGGGCGCATCCGTCTCCGATGATCACCATATCCTCGATACGGCATCCGTGCTTTCCTTCGATATATATCCCCGGCTCTACCGTAACGACGTGACCGCAGGCAAGCCTATGGTCTCCCGCTTTTGGCGAGAGGCGGGGGGATTCATGAATACGTCTGCCCACGCCGTGTCCGAGTCCGTGGGAAAAGCAGCCTGCATATTCACGCTCGGTCACTTCCCTTGCCGCGCGGTCGACGTCGGCGCATCTTACACCCTCGGTAATATATTCAAGTGCCGCTCTCTGCGCCTCGAGCACAGCCGCGTACAGCTTCTTCTCCTCGACGGTCGCAAGTCCCACGCACACGGTCCGTGTCATGTCCGAGCAATACCCGTCATAGATACAACCGAAATCCATCGTCAACAGCCCCCTCTCTATCGGGGTGCTTCTCGGAACTGCATGCGGACGGGATGAAGCGCTTCCGCTCGCACAGATGATATCAAAGCTGCGCGCACTCGCGCCCATCCTTCTCATATAATACTCAAGCTCAAGTGCAATGTCGCACTCGGTCACGCCTTCTCTAATATATCCGAGAATATGCGTAAAGGCAGCGTCTGTCATTCTCTGTGCCTCTACGATACGCTCGCACTCGTCGGGGTCTTTTTTGGATCTCAGATCATCAAGCATACTGCCTGTAGGCACGGTCTCACAGGGCTCGAGCGCCCCCTTGAAGCGCATTGCATCGTAATAGGACAGCTCCTTATCCTCGATGCCGACCGTTTTTGCGTTATTATCCGAAAGATAAGAGCGGAGCATCTCGCCGAGATCATTTTCTGCGCATACGCACTCAAACACACCATCAGCCTCCGCTTTTGCAGCTTCTATATATCTCGGGTCGGTAATAAGGTACGCCCGCTCACGGCAGACGAGAAGATACCCGTCCTCAAAATCGAATCCGCACGCCCAGCTTTGGTTTACCGTGCAGGAAACGAGCATAGCGTCGATATCTCTTGATGCAAGCTCTCCTCTGAGCCTCTGCAGTCTCACTCCCATCCCTATCTACCGAGCCTTTCCATATAGTAATTCTTCATCGTAAGAGAATCGTCGCTCTGAGTGCCTGCACTCTCCGAAATTATGTTCGGACAGTATCCGTATTTCGCGAGAACCTCCATCAGCGGCTCGTAGTCGGGTCCGAAGGGGGCTTCATCCGAGAAGCACAGGTGCTTCTTTTCCCCTGCCTTGGTATGCTCGATGCGCGAAAAGTGGCAGTGCATATATTTTGCAACGTCAGAGCCTAACTCCTCACCCACGCGCTCAAATATATATCTGTAGGAATCCTCACCTGTAAACCTTGTCCCCAGCTCCCTTGCATGCATATGACCGAAGTCCACTACGGGAACGAAGCGGGGGGATATCTTGCAAAGAGAAATGACCTCCTCAAGCGTTCCGAGCTGGTTTATCTTTCCCATGGTCTCAAGTCCGAGCTTCACTCCGTTGTCGGGGATCTCCTCTATCGTTCTCGCAAGCGTATCGGCGGCAAGCGCCATCGCTTCCTCTCTCGTTATCTTCGCGGCGGAGCCCGTATGTATAACTATGGTATGAGCGCCGAGCAGCTCTGCGGCTCTCACGCTCTGCCTGATGTAATCTATACTCTTGAGTCTCTTTTCCGTCTCCACTCCCGACAGGGATATAAAATACGGTGTATGAAAGGACATGGAGATACCGTGTATCCTTGCAGCATCCCCTATTGCCTTAAGTGTATCCTCAGACGTGCGCAGACCGTTTCCCGCCTCGTATTCGTACGAATCGAGCCCTATCCCCGCAAGCCACGCCGGTGCCTCGAGCGTGCTCTTGTTCTTCGCCTCATAAAACGCCTCGCTGTTGCCTCCCGGACCGAAATATGCTCTGTCTCTCATGCCATCATTCCTTTTCCTTGTGATAATATTATCATACCACAAGCGAGAAAAAATATCAACAGCAATATATCCGTTTTGCCCTTCCGCCGTCTTCTTTTAGAATAAATTGCATTTTTTTTACAAATAATCTTGTAAAATTCAAAAGCTTAATATATAATGATAATGTTTGGTAATTAACCAAAGTTGTTTTGCGCAAACTAAGCATGATAATAATTTCATTTTATATATACGAGGATGATCAAAATGGCAACTGAATTCAAGAGGATAGGCATTCTGACTGCGGGCGGCGACGCTCCCGGTATGAACGCCGCAATAAGAAGCATCACCCGTGCCGCTATCGACAAGGGCGTCGAGGTAATGGGTATCTACCACGGCTTCAAGGGTCTGGTAGAAAACGTAGAGGAGAGCGTCAAGGAGCTCAAGAACCGTGATGTTTCAAACATCATCAACAATGGCGGTACTATGCTGTGGACTGCAAGATACGACGACTTCATAAACGTAGAGAACCAGAAAAAGGCGGCTGACACGTGCAGACGTCTCGGCATTGACGGTGTTATCGCTATCGGCGGCGACGGTACCTTCAGAGGAGCTGTTGCTCTCGCAAATCAGGGAATTCCCACTATCTGTATTCCCGCTACCATAGACAATGATATTATTTCCACTGATTATACCATCGGCTTTGATACCGCTGTCAACACCACGATAGAGATGGTAGACAGACTTCGCGACACCTGCGAGTCTCACGCTCGCTGCAACGTGGTTGAGGTAATGGGACGCGGCTGCGGAGATATCGCACTTTATGCAGGAATAGCTACGGGCGCTACCATTATTCTCATAGACGAGATCAAGTTCAACGAGAACGATATCTTCAAGAGAATAAACAAATATAAGGAAAAGGGCAAGCGTAACTTTATCATCATGGCAAGTGAGAACGTAGGCGCGAAGTACTGCGAGTATCTCCATGAGAAGATAGAAGAAAAGACGGGTATCGAAACCAAGTTTGCCCGTCTCGCTCACGTCGTTCGCGGAGGTGCCCCTACGCTCCGTGACAGACTTCTCGGAGCTACGATGGGTGTCAAGGCGGTAGACGAGCTTCTTGACGGAAAGTCAAACCTCGTTATCTGTGAGCTTGATGACAAGATCGAGTCTATCGATATCGAGTTCGCTCTTGCTATGTACAGACTTCACAAGAAGAAGACCACTCCCGAGGAGCTTGCCGAGTCCTTCTCTGAAGAACAGATCGCAGCTATGCAGGCAAGATGCCTCGAAGCAAGAACAAAAATGGAGACCCTCTACAAAATGGCAGAGGATATCTCGAAATAATAATTCAACAAAAAGAGAACGGGACGGCGTTGCCGTCCCGTTCTCTTTTTTATCACGTAAAAACCGCGTAATTGCCCCGCCGTTTTCGTTATCGGATTATAAAACAAGAATAAGCATATGCGGGAGGATGGTGCAGGTGCAGCCTGCTTTCTATTTCAGTATGATGGTTCCTCCATGCTCGGAGCGCTTATTGATACTTGTGCGCGGGGGCTTGCCGAAGTGCTTTTTGTACATTCTCGAGAAGCTCATCGCATCACTGTATCCGCAGGCAAGCGCCGCCTGCGTTGCCGTGTACCCAAGCTCGGTCATCATCATGGCGGCGGCAGAAAGCCTCGTGTCGTCGATATACTGCTTCGGAGAGAAGCCCGTTTTTTTCTTGAACTTCGCACCGAAATAGGAACGGTTCATATACAGTCTTTCCGCCAGCTCCTCCACCCTAACCGTAGCGTACTCCTTTCTGATGATCGATATAGCTCTGTCAATGGGATCGGCAGAGCCCTCTTCACTCTCCGTCTGCATGGCGTAATAATACCTCGAAAATACGGAAAATATCACCGTGGCGTAGTCGGATGCGCTGCGTTTGGTGCCGTCGGCAAGAGACAAAAATATATCACGCGCAGGCGCTCCGTCAAAGACGTAATTATCCTCCATCACCTTCGGCAGCTCAAGGTCGGTAGAAAAACCGATCCATACGTATTCCCACGGATCCGCCCCGTCCGCCCGCAAAAGGTGTACCTCGTAGGGTTTGATGATAAACGCCCGACCTTGCACGACCTCGTGCGACGTACCGTTGACTATATATTCTCCTCTGCCGCCAAGGACATATTCGATTATATAATATCGCCGCATGACCGGACCGTACGTATATCCTCCGCAGCATTGCTGAGCACCTCCCATAAGAGGAGTAATATGCGGAAGGCGCACCCCGCTGATATCAAAATGTTTAAAATACGGCTTCATTCTCTCACCCTCTATCATTTTAACAAATATATATAGCAAAATGCAATAGTGTTTTGCGGTTTTATTTGTTAAACTGTCATTGAACCAATAAATCAATGACGGAGAAAACAATGAAAAAAATGTTATGGATCATTTTATACGCGCTTCTTGTCAGTCTGGCCGTCGCCGCCTCTGCCGAAAGTACAGGCAGAGTATACGTAACGGACGGCGGCAAGGGCGACGGCTCGAGTGCTCATTCTCCCATGGGCTCTCTTGCCGATGCGTACCGTAAGGTCGCGGACGGCGGAGAGATAATAATAGTAGGAGAGCTGACAGTCCCTCTCAACAAGGAGAAAACAACGCGCACCGCATTCGTCGAGCCTGCTCACAAGGGCAGAATAACCCTGAAAGGACAGGATGCCTCGTCCACTCTGCGTTTTGACAAGGTTTACGAATATCATATGAGCGGAGAGACCGAGTTGAGAGAGCTTACCGTATCGACGGGAGCATACACGAACGGAGTCAGCATAGCCGCACGCGGCTACCATCTGACTATGGGAGAGGGGCTCGTAATGCACAGTTCCGGCAAGGTCAGCGGCGAGGTAGGGACTAAGATATACCTCTTCGGCGGTTATATGTCGGGGGCGACGAGAGAAGGATATCTCTCGTCAAGCAACCACCTTACGGTAAAGAGCGGAAGCTACTGGGGCATCCTCGGCTTTAACAGGAATATCAATCAGAATTCCACGGGAAAAGCACTCATGGAGATAGGCGGGGACGTCCACACGCGTTTTCTTATTGCAGGCTCCACGGGAACCTCCTCGTTCTCTGCTCCGTCGGGGTGTGAGATACGCTTCATCGGCGACGTGTCGATATCAAAGCAGATATCCCTCGGAAACCAGAACAGCGCGGTCAACTCGTTTGACTCCAACCTCGTTTTAAAGGAAGGAAAGGTAAGCTTTACGGGAGACTACATAGACTATAATTCAAGAGTAAAGCTCACTTCGCTCGATATATACGTCAATTCAAATTCCCCGTCCGCCGTATCAAGCTACGGAGAGCTTTTCTCAGGCTACGGAGACAGAGAGGGAACTTTGCGCGATTACTGCACGGACGAGCTCGGCGGACATTCTTACGTATCGGGCACGTGCAGCGTATGCTCAACCTCAAAGGACGCCGCCGAATGCACCGAGCACAGCTTTAAGGAAGAGAAAAGCGGAACGATACTGACTAAGATATGCGAGAGGTGCAATATGAAGATAAAGCAAACAGAAAAGGAAGGCTCCTCTTTTGGAGTATACACTTATACATCGGGAAAGCTTCGAATACAGATACTCTCGGACGGCATCGTACGTATCGAGGAAAGCGGAAACGGCAGCTTTACCGATAAGAACACGCTCGTCGTATCGGACAGAGAACGCTTCGAGGGAGAGCACGTAATCTTTGACGAGGATGCGGACACGGTAGTGCTCAGCACCCCTCGTTTTACCGTAAATCTACCGAAAAAAGACGCGATCATCTCGGACGTAAGGATCTATTCAAAGGACGGAGCGCTGATATACGACTACTTTAACACGAAAAAGCACGGCTTTTACGCTTCGCTCCCCGCTCCTGTCGACACCCCCGACGTATTCGTGCTGACCGACAACGGCGTGATCCCGCCCGAGAGCGGGCTTACCTACGATCAGAGCACGGACCCGGACAGCGGCTGGACTCGCACAAGCAGCACCGACGTGTACGTGCTGATCCCTCTCGGCGACAGCATAAAGCTTCGCCGCGAGTTTACCGAGATGACGGGCTCGACCATGATGTCGGATATTAAAGCGCTCGGCTCGTGGTACTCAAAGTGGACCAATTATTCCGCCGAGGAAAAGCTCGGAATGATCGAGCTCTACCGCAAAAAAGAGATACCTCTCGATATGATCGTCATTGACACGGAATGGAAAAACACGAGCGTGGGAGGAAACGGCGGAAACGGCACCGGATACGTGACCAACGACATTCTCTATCCCAATATGCCCGATTTTCTGCAAAGGGCAAACGATGCGGGAGTGCTCGTGCTCTTCAACGACCATACGCATCAGACGAGCAGTCTTATCACCTCCCCTGCGGAGCTGAAGTGGCAGAGTGAGGGCATTACCTCACTTTTGAAAATGGGGCTCGACGGCTGGTGGTATGACCGTAACTGGACATACGGGATCAAATCCCCCTACGCTGACGTTCTCTTCTCCACTCTCGGACAGGTGCTTTATTACGACACTACAAAAAAATTTGAGAGTGAGACGAAGGTGGGAGAGTACGCCGACCGCGTGCTTATGCTCTCTAACGTCGACTGGATAAAGCACGGGCATATAACGGGCGATCCCTCGGTCATCGGACACCGCTACGGAATACAGTGGACGGGTGATATTTACGGTGATCCTCTGCAACTCAAAAGAGAAATAGAAAACATGGTCAGAGGCGGATATAACGGAGCGTCTCCCTATATGTCGAGCGACCTCGGCGGTTTTTGGCACAACGACACGGTAACGACCAACAACTTCATCCGCTGGATGCAGTACGGTGCGTTCTCTCCCGTATACCGTCCCCATTCCACCCTCTCGGCAAAGAACGAGCATCTGCCGTGGAGCTACGGCTATTACGCCGAAGCGGTAGTAAAGGATTTTCTCGATATGAGATACCACCTTATGCCTTATTATTACGCACTTGCCCGTGAAAACTACGATAACGGTATGCCCTTGATGCGGCGTCTTGATTTCTATTACCCCGAGCACGAGGAATCGCAAGACGATACTCAGTATCTCATAGGCAAGGATATTCTTGCAGCTCCCTTCTGGTCCACCCAGGGAGACGGGCAGTATGCAGTTCCCTCGTCATGGCTCAAAGATGAGAACGGAAAGCAGGGACTGACGGCAAGATACTACAACGTCGAGAAGGGCGCCGCCAAAGACACTTACTTCTCAGGTGCTCCCGTAAAGACGGAGAACGTACCAAACGTAGATTATTACTGGTACACGGGATCCCCTGCGGCGGGAGTCAACGTAGATTACTTTACCGCCCGATTTACGGGAAGCATAACGCCCGAATACGACTGTTATATCGGCACTCTCGCAGACGACGGTGCAAGAGTGTATATAAACGGAAAGCTTTGGTCTGACGGATACTCATCAAGCCAGGTAAAGCCGTATCTTAACAACAAAGACGTCCTCAAGGCGGGAGTTAGCTACGAGATCGCTATCGAATACTACGAGCTTGCGGGAAGGTCGGTTCTCTACTTCGTATGCGAGCCCGTGCTCGGCATGAACAGATCACAGCGAGAGGTCTTCATCCCCGACGGCACCTGGATAAACGTCTTCACAGGAGAAGAGATAACAGGTCCGCTCACGGTCACCGTAACGGGCAGCACCTCCGAAATGCCGCTATTCGTACGGCGCGGCTCCGCCATCCCCGTAAGCAAGGTGACCTCCCCCTTGGAGGGAGCGGATTGGAGCGGGATCTCGGTAAATATCTACGGGCTTGGCGACACCTCGTTTACGCTCTATGAAGACGACGGCAAGACCGAGGCGTACACAGACGGCGTATACCGCAAGACGGACGTATGCGTAAAAGCCATATCCGATGATACGTGGCAGATAGACTTCAGCGGGGCAAACGGTTCTTTTACCACGGATTACACCGAGCGCACGGTAAAGCTCCGCGTGCATTCCGACACTCCCATAACCGAAGGTAAGGTAAACGGAGAGAGCGCACAGATACTGAAAATAGACGCGGACGAAAAGGCACTTCCCTTCTCGGACGAGGGAGGCTCACGAATATCCGACGTGTACGAGATAACGGCGCACGTCAGCGTAGCGGACGGAGCAACGGTTCTCATTTCCTGTGGCTCGCTTGATGCTGTTGACGGTTCCGTGACCGACGGCGCTGCTCAAGGTGATGAAGATGATACGTCGTCCGGCGCTCTCGGCGTAGCCGCGGGCGTTGCAGCAGGCGCCGTCATCGGTGCGGCTGCGGGCGCTGCGGTCTACATCAGTAAAAAGAAAAAGAAGGACGATGCAAACTCGTAATTCAAACTAAAATATCCTCCTGCACTCGCTGAGTGCAGGAGGATATCCTTTTTTACCGTTTTATGATCGTTTTCGCCCGTTTTTATTGCGGATAGAGCTGCTCGCCCGATGTAGGTCCGAGAATGGCTGCGATATCCGCTCCGTTTCCGTTATCTCTGAAGATAAGGCGGTCGATGCAGACCTTTCTCGGTGTGGGATCATCCTTTGAATTGAGAGCGTGGTATACCACCCACGTTTCGCTTCCGTCCGGAGACGGAACGATATACGTACATCCTACACCGTATAGCTCGTCCGTGGAGGAGAGGATGGGGTTATCCGCATATTTCACGAAATCTCCGAGAGGCGAGGTGCTGACGGCATATCCCTCTCCGTACGAGGTCATCCAATGTGAGCCTGCATAGAAGAGATAGTAATAGCCGTTGTGATAATACACGTTAGGTCTCTCGCACACTCTGCCGCTAATACCGTTCTCCTGCTTTTTCTCCCAGTCCTCGGTGGGGTATGCGAGCATCTTAACAGAATCGTGATCTATCGACACAACACCGTCGGAGAACGATACCTTCGCTCCGAAGATACAATTGCCCGAGCCGGATATGGTCTGATACCAGTAAAGATACGTCTGACCGTCGGGAGCTGTAAATGCAAACGCACCCGCGCTCATGGCACCGCAGACCTCCTCGTCAAGCTTGGTCTGCTTCGGCTGAGTGTAGGGTCCTGTGATCTTGTCAGAGGTAGCCACGCACACGATAGTCTCGGTGCTGCCGGCTGAGACGTAGGTCGTGTAGAACATATAGTATATTCCGTCATGCTTGAATATTGAAGCACCGCCGATGTAGTTGTTTATGAAAAGGGCGCTTCTGTCGGCGCAAGATCCCTTGTACTCGAAATTGACAAGATCCTCGCTCTCGTAATATTCGAGCCTTCCCGTCGTCATCAGGTAATACCTGCCATTCTCATAGAACACGGTAGGATCTCCGAGATCGTGGTAGCTGAGAACCGTCGGATTTTTAAACGTGCGGAGCTCTTCTCCGGTGATATCCCTGACGTGCAGATCGTCTGCCTTCAGGGTGCAGTTGTGCGTACGCAAGCCCACGCCTCCCCACAAATAGGGATCGGGATCGTTATACTCTATTACGAGCCTGCCGTCGACCCATACCTTGATCTCCGAGCCGCGCGCAACGATACGGAAGCTGTAGGTCTGCCCCGTCGTAAGAGGCATATCGTATATCGCAAGTGCCTTCCAGTTGTAGTTGAATTTTCCGAGCGTTATCTTGTTCGTACCAAAGCCGACAAAGTATCCCCGAAGGGCGTTTGTAAGCGAGGAATCGCTCTTGGAACCGTCCACGGTCATCCCCGAAGCACGGAAAAGGATACCCATGTTCTTGTAATCCGTAACGGGGGTAAGTTCCGCATCAAGGATATAATCGCCCCAGCTCTCGCTGCCGTATATGATCTTGGAATAGCCCTGTCCCTTGACGGAGGTGCCGTCCCCGGTCCAGGTCCCGTTTGAAGCAAGCGGGGTCGGGAGCGAGGAGAAATCCATCCTTACGTCGCCTGCGTCGGCAGCAGAGCGCACGCTTACAAGAGATACCTGAGCATCTCCCCTGTCAGCCCTTATGCTGATAGCGCACGCACCCGCCTCGAGATCTACGCGGCGGAGCACACAGGCGCCGTTGGCTGCGGTCTTAGTGAGAGTACCGAGAAATTCTCTGTTTCTGTAAGCGGAAAAGACTACGTCCTTCCCTGTGTCTGCCGATATAGCGATGTCGTAGGCTCCCGACTTTTTGACGTTACAGAGGAAATTGAGGCATTCTCCCTCCGCAAGCTCTCCCCCCTCCCCTTCTACGGATGAAGATGCAGGAAGATCAGCAGGAACGGAGGTAACATTCTGTGCAGAGCCGTTGTACTCGATCAGCTCCTCGTCGATGTAATCATAGTGTACTATTCCGACGTTCCAGCATGAAAGATTCTGAATAAGAAGGATAGCATCTCTGTTATTGATCCTCTTGTTTCCGTCAAGGTCATTGTCGTAAACGTCGGGAGTGCTGTATCCCGCAACGCCTCTTACAAGAAGGGTGATATCCGCATTGGTGAGAAGTCCGTCGCCGTTGCCGTCTGCGACCACCCTTTCTCTGCCGTTATACCCGCCTGCAGCACCAAAGCCGTCAGGAGAAGCGGCAAACAGCGCATCGGTGTAGATATGCGAGTCCGCAGCACCCTCACCCGACACCCGGGCGCTCGACGGGATAGTGGTTTCTTTTGCACGGATAATGAAGGCTCCGTCGATATCGGGCGACGTTGTATCCGCCTGCTTAGCCGAGACGTAGCACTTCTCGTATGTCTTGCCTTTTGCGAATGCTCCTATCTCAGCCCCGAGGAGGTTGATATTCACGTCTGCCTTAAAGTCCCTGTACTCACCCTTGAGTGAGGAGTTAACGCTTCCGAGGCGTGCAGAGCCGAACACGGGAGAATTCAAAGCAACGCCGTTTACGTTAAGAGTGAAGCTTCCGCCATTGGATGCATTATTCCCCGAGGGGGTCACAAAGCAATTCTCGCTCGATACAACGTACGGCTCGACCACCGCATTCCTGCCGATATTTACGGTAACGTTGCCGTCGATAGAGCCGACGTGAGCCGCGCCGATGTATCTCCAGTTACCGCCCTTGATGCTTCTCCACGTTCCGCCGTTTACGGTGAGTGTGTAATCCTTATCCGTAGATACGACGCTCAGCGACTTTTCGGTAGGATTAAAATACTTATACGGTGAGCTTACAGCCGCTCCGTACTGATAGTGTCCTCCGACAAGAAAGGGGTTTCTTCCTCCCGTGCACCTGACGCTGTCCGTGAAGGTAACGTTATTGAACTTACATTCTATCAGGGTCGTGTCGCCTCTTGAGCAGATAGTGATATTATCAAACACGTGGTCGCTCGAGATCGAGAAATAGTCGATCTGCCACTGTATCTCGGAGGAAAGTCCGCGTATCGTGACAGGACCTCCGCACTCGGGTGTACAGTAGTAGTATGAGGAGGAGGCGAGCTTGTCAGCGGTAACGATGACCGTTCCTCCGTAGGGTGTCATCATCATATAGGTAATGCCGAGATTAGCCACTGCTGTGTCGGGAGTAAGACCGTCATTTTCATCATTTCCGCGTATCTGGTTGACATAGACGGTAACAGGTCCGTCGTTCCCGTAAAAATCCCAGCTCGTGAAATGATCCTTGGTGAAAACGGGATATATCTCGTTTGTTATATGTGCAGTCTTCGTTCCCGTGACCTTTTGGGCATCACAGACCGTATAGAACGCACTCTCGCCGACAAAACAGGCTTCCTTTCTTACAGTAAGCGTGAAATCCCCCTCAACATCGTTTTCATTGTCCTGGGTTGCCGAGATCAGTGCTTTTCTGAGTGTGCCGTTTATGGTGGTGCTGACGAAGGTTCCGCCCGTGATATTAGCGAAAAGATCGCCCGTGTGATACTCGGGTGCATGGGTTATTCCTTCAGCCACGGCGGGAGTTCCGGCAATTCCCGAGACGTATACGGGGCAGTTATAGGTTCCGCCCGATATGTTAAGGGTAGCGGTTCCGTTTGAGGACAGCGCCGAGCCTCCGGTCACGGATACGAGGTAGTTCATCTCCGCCGAGTTGGTTACAAGGGGCTGAACTACACAGTTACCTCCGAGATCGAGCGTTACGTCGGCATCGATCGTTCCGAGAGAGGCATCCGATCTTACTCTCCAGCTGCCGCCCATAATGGAGCGCCATGTTCCGCCGTAGACGGATATCGTATAATCCTCGCTCGTGCTGACAAGCTCGTACGGACGAGAATCCTGCTTCCAGAGCTTATAGGGGTAGGAATCCATATATGCATCGCCGGATCCGAGTCCACGTCCGCACTGATAATAGCCGCCGAGAAGGAACGGATATCTTGCCTCGTATGCGAGAGAAACGGTAATATTCTCACCAAATGTCACATTGTTAAATCCGCACTCAATAACGGGTGCGGCATCGTTCGTTCTGAGGATAAGGCTGTCTATATAGTGGTCGGAGTTGAACGTAATAAAGCTGAAGCATAGCTCGATCTCGGGGTCAGCGCCTCTGAGCATTACAGGGCCTGTGATGTCCGAGGGAGTCCTGAAGTAGTTTCCGGTCTCTTCTATCTGAGGCTCGGGAGAAAGATACTTCCCTCCCGACTTGGTCTGAGAGATATCATGAGAAGCCTTGAGCACAATAGTTCCTCCGCCCGGAGTAAGCGCATCATACGCGCGCTCGAGTGTCTTGAAGGGGGCAGCGTCAGTACCCTGTGCCGTATCAGAGCCATTGCTCATATGTACATAAACGGCAGGAAGGCTTTTGAGCTTTGCAAAATTCGGATCAAGATCATCCTTCTCCGAGGTGACGATACCGTTATCGGATGCTGCTGTCTGCAGTAACTGCTCTTCGTCTCCGTCGGCTGATACGGGCACGGATGCTGCAACAGCTGACATGCACATGATCAGCGCAAGACAAAATGAGATCAGCTTTTTCATTTTCTTTCTCCTTTTATGCTGTATTTATGAACAAGAGCGTCTTCACTCAAAGAAACTATATAAACGACGGTACATATAATAATTATATAATAATATTGCAAAGATGTAAACAAAAAAATACTGTTTTTTTGTTAATAAAGCTGTCTATTCCGTGTTTGTAAGAAGCCTCACCGCGTGTCGCGGTGAGGCTTCGGTCAATATGATCTTAATATACTATCTCTACGTTCCAGCCGGAGAGATTCTGAATAAGAATGATAACGTCTCTGTTGTTGATCCTTCGGTTTCCGTCAAGGTCGTTGTCGTAAACGTCGGGGGAAGTATATCCCGCAACGCCTCTTACAAGCAGAGTGATATCCGCATTGGTAAGAAGTCCGTCGCCGTTACCGTCTGCAATCACGTTGCCCAGGCTGTTGATTGCGCCTGCAACGTCAAAGTCAGCGGGCGTTGCTGTGAAGCCTGCATCTGCATAGATATGAGCCGCAGCTGCACCCGTACCCGATACGGTTGCCGCAGCGGGTATGGTAGAATCACTTACACGGAGAACATACGTTCCGTCAATGTCGCGAGCAGTCGTGTCTTCCTGCTTTGCCGATACGTAGCACTTCGCGTAGGTTTGACCTTCTGCGTAAGTGCCAATGACAGCGCCGTCAAGGTTGATATTTACATCTGCCTTGAAGCCGGTATTCTCGCTCGAAAGTGTTGCGTTGACGCTTCCGACACGTGCCGAGCCAAACACGGGAGAATTGACTGCCGCACCGTTGATATTGAGGGTGAACGTGCCGCCGTTCGATACGTTGTTGCCCGAGGGGGAGACAAAATAGTTCTCACCCGATGCAAGATACGGCTCTACTACCGCGTTCCCTCCGATATTGACGGTAACGTTACCGTCGACAGAGCCGACGTGAGCCGCTCCGCTGTGTCTCCAGTTTCCGCCCTTGATGCTTCTCCATGTACCGCCGTTTACCGTAAGCGTATAATCCTTGTCGGTAGATACGGTGCTCAGGGATTTTACCGTAGGAGTAAAGTTCTTGTAGGGCGAGCTTGAAGAAGCACCGTACTGATAATGTCCTCCGACGAGGAATGCGTATCTGCCCGCTGTCGCACACGCTGTCTTTACGGTATCGGTAAAGGTAACGTCATTGAACTTACATTCGATCAGGGTAGTATTACTTCTCGAATAGATCGTGATATTGTCGAAGATATGCTCGCTTGATATAGAGAAATAGTCTATCTGCCACTGAACGTCGGGGGATGTTCCGCGTATCGTAACGGGTCCTCCGCACTCGGGTGTGCTGTAATACGAGGAGGAGGAAGCGAGCTTGTTCGTCATGATATTCATGGTACCGCCGTAGGGCGTCATCATCTTGTACGCCATGCTGAGGTTCTGTACCGGGCTGTCAGCACTAAGGCCGTTGTTAGAGTCGCTTCCCGTGCTTTGGTTCAGGTATATCGTAACGGGTCTGCCGTTACCGTAGAAATCCCAGCTCGTAAAGTGATTCTTGGTGAAAACGGGATGAAGCTCGTTGGTGATATGTGCAGTCTTCGTTCCCGTGACCTTCTTTTCTCCGTTCGTCGAATAAAAAGCGCACTCACCTACGAACTCGGCGTCCTCTCCGATAGTAAGCGTATAGTCGGCAGTTACATCGTTTGCGTAATCCTGCGTTGCCGAAACTATCGCTTTTCTGAGAGTGCCGTTTATGGTGGTAGAAACGAAGGTTCCGCCCGTGATATTAGCGAAAAGATCACCCGCATGATACTCGGATGCGTGGGTTATTCCTTCAACAACTGTGGGAGTTCCCGCTATACCCGAAACGTATACGGGGCAGTTATATGTTCCGCCCGATATGTTAAGAGTGGCAGTTCCGTTTGAGGACAGTGCTGTATTACCCGTTACGGATACGAGATAGCTCATATCGTTATTGGATACGAGCGGCTGAACGACGCAGCTTCCGCCGAGATTGAGCGTTACGTCGGCATCAATAAGTCCGAGAGAAGCGTCCGCTCTTACTCTCCAGTTACCGCCCATGATAGAGCGCCATGTTCCGCCGTAGACGGATATAGTATAATCCTCGCTCGTGCTGACGAACTCATACGGACGAGAATCCTGCTTCCAGAGCTTATAGGGGTATGAATCCATATAGGCATCATTGGCTCCGAGTCCTTGTCCGCACTGATAATAGCCTCCGAGAAGGAACGGATATCTGCCGCGCGCGCCTGCCTGATAGGCGGGAGAAACGCTGATATTCTCGCCGAAGGTCACGTTGTTAAAGCCACACTCGATGACGGGCGTAACGACATTCGGTCTGAGCATGAGATTGTCTATATAATGGTCGGAATTAAATGTAATATAACTGAAGCGGAGCCTGATGCCGGGGTTTCTTCCTCTGAGCATTATCGGTCCCGTGATATCGCTCGGCGTCCTGAAGTAGGTACCCGTCTCCGCTATCTGAGACTCGGGGGAAAGATACTTGTCATTTGACTTTGCCTGAGAGATATCGTGCGAAGCAATGAGTACGATCGTTCCGCCGTTCGGAGTAAGCGCATCATACGCGCGCTCGAGCGACTTGTAGGGAGCCGTCTCCGTTCCCGCAGCCGTGTCAGAACCATCGTTCATATGTACATAGACGGTAGGAAGGTTCTTGAGTGCCGCAAAGTTCGAATCAAGCTTCGCATCCTTGACTGTGCATACCGCGCCCGAGGGATACGGCTGTGCGGTCATGGTCGGCTTTCCGTCGTTGAACGCCGCAGCGACGTGAACGTTGCCGTTTGCATCGAACGTGATCTTGTCAAGGCATATCTCACGGTTCTCGACCTGGTTAAGGCCCGCATGCTTGTGGTATACCATCCACATTTCGGTATTGTCGGGAGAATAGGTATAGCAGCAATGTCCCGTTCCCACGGCACCGTAGGAATCTCCGCCCTTGAGCACGGGGCTCGACTGCTTGGTATAAGTGCCGAGAGGAGAGCTCGAGGTCGCCGCACCGACGGCATATCCCTTATAGGTATATCCGTTACAGGTGTATATCAGATAGTACTTGCCGTTTCTCTTGAACACCTCGGGACCTTCCGCAACGTAGCCCGATTCCTTTTCCCATGTGTAGTACTGGGGCGCTATAAGTCTGGTGTTCGTTCCTTCTACGGGCTTGAGCGTTTCCATATCAAACTCACAGCCGTATATAACATTTCCGCTCGTATAAGGATATACAGTATCCTTGCCGACCTTTACATAAAAGAAGTAGACCTTGCCATCATCGTCCCGGAAGAAATGTCCGTCTATAGACTTGTCCTCGAACACAAAAGACGCATCCGATGATGTGGTAAACGGACCTGCAGGGCTCGGACCCGTAGCGATAAGCAGATGCTCGGCCGTGGTCGCTACCATGTAATAGGTTCCGTTATAGAGGAACACCTCGGGCGCCCAGAAGTTGTAAAGAGAATCGTAGCCTGCAGCCGACACGTCATCCTTGCACAGGACGTAGTCGATGCTCGACCAGTTTACAAGGTCGCGCGAGGTATACGCAATATATCCGTTTCCTCCCGCGTTTGTCGTGTACATGTAATACGTGCCGTCGGTATCCTTGAACACAAACGGGTCTGCACCGTTTGTTACCGGATTGGTAAAACTCTTACCGTCGGTATAACTGACAGTCAGATCGTCCGGGGATGCCGATGCAGCTTCTGCCGCCGAGCCATCGGCATAAGAAAATACCGAAGCCGGCATTACTGCCGCACACATTACGGCACAAAGAATGAGTGAAATGATCCTTTTCATCTTGTCTCTCCCAATATATTTTTTTTACTTTTATTTGTAAAGATCGACAGTGTTACACTTGATTATACTACACAATTTGTGAAAAATCAATATAGTTATACTTTTATGCACATTTTTCTGTCAATTTTTTCAATAACAGACACAAGGGATGCATCTGCCGCAAACGGCTTTTGCATCCCTTGTTTTTAAAAAAGCTTGTATTTGAGACGGAGATTATCAGCTATCATTGCGATAAACTCGGAATTTGTCGGCTTGCCTCTGTCGACCTGTATGGTATATCCGAAGTAGGAATTGAGCGTATCTATATCCCCTCTGTCCCATGCTACCTCGATCGCATGGCGGATAGCGCGCTCAACACGGGAGGTCGTGGTCTGATATTTTTTCGCCACAGACGGATACAGCACCTTTGTCACCGAATTGATGACCTCGCTGTCGCGTACAGTCATCAGGATCGCTGTTCTCAGATACTGATAGCCCTTTATATGCGCAGGAACACCTATCTGGTGAATTATCTTGGTAACGTGGCTCTCTATGTCTACAGGAAGTCTTACCTCCGCTCCGTCCTCGGGCTCAGATTCCGTCCTTCTCTTTTTGGTTATCATATCAATATGCCCGAGCAAACTGTCAAAGTCAAAGGGCTTCATCATGCAGACCTCCGCACCTGCATTTGCCGCCTCGACAAACATACTCTGGTTTGAGATCATGGAAAGCACGATAAAGGAAGGCGCCCTGTCGGGTATGTAATTGAGCTTTTTCGCGGCTCTGAGAAGTCCCATTCCGTCGAGCTTTGAGAGCCAAAGATCGGTAATTACTATATCGGGATGCCCGCCGTCTATTTTATCCAGTGCCTCTTCTCCGTTTGATGCCTGGGTGATATTAACAAAACCTGCCGAGCGTAATTTGTCACATGTCGAATGTCGGTGCATGACGTTCTCGTCGCATATCAGTAGCTTTACGTTGTAATCCATTTTTCCTTCTCCGTTGTTTTTTGTTATGTTAATTTATTTGACATATTTATCCTACCATATTTTACCATTTATTGCAATAGCTAACAGAAATAAAAAATCAACAAAGATTTGCGCACTTAATTGGTATATTTTACCAATATGCGGGACGTGCCATTGTCGCAGGAATCATGTATATGGGAAAAAACATCGAAACAGGTATTATTCGCAAAGCTCCATCATAGACATATATACACGATACTATTCAATCCAGATACGAGAGGTGCACATGAAAGCAAATGCAAGGATCACAAATTCCATCGGGAGTGCAAGAAAGCCGCAAAAAAAACGGCAAGGTGACGCTGCGGCATCCGTCAGAGGCAAGGAAGCGTCCTCCGCTGCGCTGTGTTCCGCAAATGCAGAAGGCGGTGCCGCAGCAGCAGGAGGCAGCAGGATATACGGTGAATGGATACTCCTCTGTGCGGGGCTGTGTCTGTCATTTCTGCTTCTGCTGACTTCGGGAGACAGCATTCGCAGCTTCTCAGAGTCGGAGGGGGTAGGAGCTCTTTCCTCATCCCTGCGCACGATGATAGAGGGAAATGCATCTGCAGCTTCCTTTTTCGGTCTTTCCGACAAGAGCGCCCTTGCGGATACCGATACCGAGCCTCCCGCTGAGACATCCGAGCCGATGGAGCCCGCACCTGTTTTTTCCTTTACGGGAGGAATGGGAAGCGAGGAGTACATTGAGCTTTACAATACCCAAAGCTACAAGACCTCGGGAACCGTTCCTGTCATGGGAATAGTATCCTCACGCTATTCCTTCCGCAAAAATCCGTTTTACGGTGCTTACTCTGACGAGGATGAATATGAGTTTCACACGGGTATAGACATAGCAGCCGACACGGGCACGCAGATACTCTGCTATCTTGACGGAACGGTGGAGAGCTGCGGTCTGTCCGCGAGCTACGGCTATTATCTGTGTGTTGATCACGGAGACGGGCTAAAAACTCTGTATGCACATGCAAGCGAGCTTTTGTGCTTTGAGGGGGACAGAGTAAAGCGGGGACAGCCGATCGCTCTTGTAGGCGAAACCGGAAGAGCGACAGGACCGCATCTGCACTTTGAGGTATACGAGAACGGACAGACGACCAACCCCGAAAAATACCTGGGGGCGCTTTTCGAGAAATAGAAAAGCATATAGCGGATGAAACCTAATAACGCTTCTCTTGCTCGGTGCGGGGCTTATTTTTTCTGCACGTTCTTTGTGCTGCTGTCGCTCGTCTCTTCCCCTCCCCTTGTCTGTGCTACCTCTGCCGTGTGTGCGGCTCTTCACGAGCTCGCGCACATGGCGTGCGCGCGTGCCCTTGGCAGAAGGGTGCGTCCGCTTTCCTTTTCGCTGACAGGACTGTATCCGGATACGGGAAAAGGCTCGGTGCTCTCCTGCATTCTCATTTATGCTGCAGGACCTGCGGTAAATATCCTGATATGCCTTGTATGTATATTCCTCATGAGGCAGAGCATGTATCCTATGGCATTTGATCTCTTCTCCGTAAACGCCGTGCTTGCCGCATACAATCTCACGCCCGTCCCCTTCTCCGACGGCGGCGGGATACTCCGCTGTATACTCGGCGAAGCACTCGGGAGCAGGGCGGGGCATGCGGTGTGCTCCGTGATCGAGCTTGTATTTTCCTTTGTCTTCTTTGTGTTTTTCTCATACCGCTTTTTTATGTCGGGAAGGGGTTTTTTCCCCTTCTTTTGTTCCTTTGTATTCATGCTTGCTTCACTGCAGGGATCCTCCCGAGAATAACGGAGATTACAGGAGATTATGGGAGAATAACAAAGAATTTCCGAAAAAAACCGTAAAAAAACAGGGTATTTAAAGATTTTTCGGTTTTAACGGAGAAATATATAGTTTTTTTGAGAAAAATATTGCAATTTGCATTCGTATTATATATAATAATTCCCGTATAAGGGGGAATAGTCATCAAAGCATGATACATCCCCCGAAGTCAATGTTATTCTCACTATCTCTGCGTGAAAGGAAAGCCGCACTTTTCTGCGGTACTTTTGTGTAATGGACAAGCTTATAGAACTAAAAGGTATAATAAAGGAATATGACGGCGAGAGGGTCCTCGACAACATCTCGATGGTGATCCATGACAAGGAGTTCGTCACTCTGCTCGGCCCCTCGGGCTGCGGAAAGACCACCACTCTTCGTATTATCGGCGGCTTTGCCGAGGCTGACGAGGGAGACTTGCTTTTTGGCGGAAAGCGTGTAAACGACATGCCCGCATACAAGCGCCCCGTAAACACGGTCTTCCAGCGTTACGCTCTCTTCCCGCATCTTAACGTATATGAAAACATCGCTTTTGCGCTCAGGCTGAAAAAGCTTCCCGAGGCGGAGATCAAGCAGCGTGTTGGTGAGATGCTCCACATGGTACACCTTGACGGCTTCCAGAAGCGCAAGGTCACCCTTCTCTCGGGCGGTCAGCAGCAGCGAGTGGCGATAGCGAGAGCACTGATAAACAAGCCCAAGGTGCTTCTGCTCGACGAGCCTCTCGGGGCGCTCGATCTCAAGCTGAGAAAGGATATGCAAAACGAGCTCAAGTCTATCCAGAAGGAGACCGGCATCACCTTTATCTACGTTACCCACGATCAGGAGGAGGCTCTCTCGATGTCGGATACCGTCGTTGTTATGGCAGACGGAAAGATCCAGCAGATAGGCACTCCTCAGGATATTTACAACGAACCCGTAAACGCGTTCGTCGCCGACTTTATCGGTGAGTCGAACATCGTAGACGGCGTTATGCTCGAGGACTACAAGGCAAGATTCCACGGTCACGTGTTTGACTGCCTTGATGCGGGCTTTGGTAAAAACGAGCAGGTCGACATTGTCGTTCGTCCCGAGGACGTGGACGTCGTCGCTCCCGAAAAGGGAATGCTGCGCGGCACCGTAAGCTCTGTCACCTTCAAGGGCGTGCACTACGAGATAATCGTGGATATCGGGGGCTTTAAATGGATGATACAGACCACCGACTACGTTGGCGAGGGTGAGAACATCGGTCTTTATATCGAGCCAGATGCTATCCATATAATGAAAAAATCCGAATACTCGGGTATGTTCGGCGACTACTCTACCTTCTCTGACGAGATGGACACGCTCTCCGACCCCGAGCTCGCAGAGGAGGCTGAGGAGGAAGAGGAGGAAGCTTCCTCAGAGGAGAGATAAGCATCTTTCCGTCATTCTCCTTCTTATTCGTTTTACAGAGGTAAAAACAGAAATGAACAAAAGATCGACCACACTCAGAAAGCTTGCGGCAGCGCCCCATATAGCATGGGCAATGCTGTTTATAATAGCGCCGCTGCTGTTTGTCGTTTACTACGCGTTTACCGACAGCACAGGGGCTTTCTCACTTGGCAACTTCGCTCAGATGGCAGACCCCAACTACATACAGGTGTTTATACGCTCGGTCAGCTTTGCCGTTATAGCAACATTCATATGCTTTCTTATCGCATATCCGCTCGCATACTTCATCTCTCAGATGAAGGTGAACACACAGGGCATGCTCATAATGCTCGTGATGCTCCCGATGTGGATGAATCTGCTCATCCGCACCTATTCCTGGATGACCATCCTCGAGGACACGGGAGTTATCAATTCTGCTCTCGGATTTTTCGGGCTCGAGCCTGTAAAGATGATAAACACCCCGGGTGCCGTTATTCTCGGTATGGTATACAACTACCTGCCCTACATGGTCATGCCGATATATTCCGCCATGACCAAGATCGACCGCTCGCATATCGAGGCGGCGAGAGACCTTGGATGTAACAGCATGAACGTAATAACAAAGGTCGTGTTTCCTCTCTCGATATCAGGTATAATCTCGGGAATAACGATGGTGTTCGTTCCCTCTATATCCACCTTCTACATCTCTCAAAAGCTCGGCGGAGGCAACTTTGACCTTGTCGGAGACACGATAGAGAGGCAGTTCCAGGTAGCATACAACTACAACCTCGGTGCCGCTATGTCGCTCGTGCTCATGGTGCTGATACTGATATGCATGGCGGTAATGAACAAGTTCGGTAACGACGAGGACGAGGTGATCATATGAAAGCAATGTCAAAGATCTACACGGCGCTCGTGTTCGTATTTCTCTACGCTCCTATCGCGGTGCTGATACTCTTTTCCTTTAATTCCACCAACAGCACGGGAGTCTTCGAGGGCTTCTCGCTTTATTGGTACAAGGAGCTTTTCTCAAACTCGGGAGCTCTCAACGCTCTCAAAAACACGCTTATCCTCGCCACCCTTTCCGCGGTGATAGCGTCAATAATAGGCACGGCTGCCGCGACCGGCATAGTCAAGTTCAGACGCAGAGCACTCAAGAGCACGGTGCTGTCGGTAACCAACATTCCGATGATGAACCCCGATATCGTAACGGGTATATCCCTTATGCTGCTGTTCGTATTTATAGGGCGTCTTCTCGGACTTGCAAGCAATCTCAGCTTCTGGACTCTTCTGATAGCACATATCACCTTCAATATTCCCTACGTTATTCTTAACGTAATGCCGAAATTCTCGCAGATGGACGAGCATCTGCCCGAGGCGGCAATGGACCTCGGATGCACCCCCTTCAAGTCCTTTATCAAGGTAGAGCTTCCCGCGATCCTGCCGGGAATTCTGAGCGGATTTATCATGTCGTTTACTCTCTCGCTTGACGACTTTATCATCTCTCACTTTACCACAAGCGGCTTTGAGACCCTGCCGATATTCATCTATTCGATGACCAAAAAGAAGGTCAAGCCGGACATGTACGCCCTCTCTACGCTGATATTTGTGGCGATACTCGTCCTGCTCATTCTCTCAAACGTGATCTCCTCGAAGAGCGAGAAAAAGAAAAAGAGATGACCCTCTCTGACAAACAGAGCATTTTTACCTTTTTATATAAGGAGAGCAAGTAAAGAAATTGAAAAGGATCTTTTGCTTTATTCTGTGCGCACTTGCAATACTGTCCATCATTCCTCTCGGCGTATCCGCAGAGGAGCAGAGTGCCTTCGACATGGATTATTCCGCATACAAGGGCAGCACCCTGACCGTATACAATTGGGGCGAATATATCTCGGACGGAAGCGAGGACACATATGACGTTATTGCCGAGTTCGAGGCGCTGACGGGGATCAAGGTAAGCTACGAGACGTACGATTCAAACGAGAGTATGTACGCCAAGCTCAAGAGCGGAGCCACGAACTACGACGTAATAATCCCCTCCGACTACATGATCGAGCGTCTTGCCGACGAGGGAATGCTCGAGGAGCTCGATTATTCGAACATACCGAATTACAGACACATCGACGACAAATACAAGGGGCTGTTCTTCGATCCCGACAACAAATACACGGCGGCCTATACTGCCGGTTACGTTGGCCTTATATACAACACCGAGGTAGTGACCGAGACCCCGACGAGCTGGAGCACGATGTGGGACGAGCAGTATATAGGCACCATTCTGATGCCGAACAACCCGCGTGACGCATTCGGCGTGGCGCAGTACCTTCTCGGGCTTAACGTAAATTCACTGAGCGAGGAGGAGTGGTACTCTGCCCTGTCCAAGCTCAAGGAGCAAAAGCCACTCGTCAAAGGCTACGTCATGGACGAGATATTCAACAAGATGGAATCGGGAGACGCTGCCATTGCCGCCTATTACGCAGGCGACTTTCTTACCATGTACTGCGAAAACGATTCGCTCGCGTTCGTATATCCCGAGGAGGGAACGAACGTATTCGTCGACGCTATGTGCATACCGAAGGGCGCAAAGAACAAAGCTGCCGCCGAGCTGTTTATCAACTTTATGCTCGAGCCTGAGGTCGCTATAGCGAATGCGGAATATATCTGCTACGCTTCCCCCTGCGCATCCGTCTACACGGACGAGGGCTACATTGAGGCCATGACCGAGATGCACGAGGATGCGATGACCATTCTCTACGGCACGGACGGAGTAAAGGCTCAGTACTTTGAAAACCTCCCGCCCGAGATGCTCGGGCTGATGAATCACCTCTGGGAGGAGCTGAAGATAGACGCAAGCTCGGGTGTCGGCGTTTATATAGCAAGCGGCGTTATAGTCGTGGGACTCGTCGCGGTCATCGCCCTGAACGCCTACATCAAGAAAAAGCGCGCAAAGTATTACGACTAAAGCTAAGCACCCAAAGCCGAGACGGCCTTGGGTGCTTATAACGTGAGGTAAAAATGAAGAAAAGACTGAAACTGATAATAGAAGCAACGACGAAAAAGAATAAGCTCCCGACGAGGATATTCCTTGCCGCTATCGGAGTGCTTGTAATGGGATTTGGTATGTCCGTGATAGAAAAGCTAAGCTTCGGCACCGATCCCTACACCTGTCTGAACAACGGACTCTCGATGAAAACGGGCATATCGCTTGGCACGTGGGGACTGATAGTGTCGGCTGTAATAGCCGTATTCGTGGTGATATTCGGTGCGGAGAAGATCGGTCTCGGCACACTCTTTAACATGGTGGGCTTCGGATACTCGATCGACCTTTTCCGTTTTATATGGAGATCGGTCGGGCTTGAGGTGATCGAGCTTGAATTCATTCCGAGATTACTGTTGCTTGCCGGAATGCTCTTTATCTTCATTTTAGCGGTGTCTCTGTATCTTGCGTCCGACCTCGGCTGTGCCCCCTACGACGCCGCACCCGAGATCATCAGTGAAAGATCGAAGATAAAATTCGTTTTCGTGAGAATGGCGTGGGACGTTTGCGCCGTGGTCGGCGGGGCTCTGCTTGGCTCCTCGGTCGGTGCGACAACGCTCGTTTGCGCTCTCGGCGTCGGTCCTGCCGCAAGCCTTGTCAAACAGAAGGTAGACAAAATACTCGCGAAGTAATAAATGCAAAAAAGCGGAAAGTCAAATGGCTCTCCGCTTTTTTTGTTTGTTGCGTTTGTTTTATGCCTTGCCCATGCAATAGCGTCCGCCGTCGATGAGGTAGTTCGTTCCCGTGATGAACGCTGCCTTATCGGAGAGGAGGTAAAGCATAAGGTCAACGATCTCCTGAGGCTCTGCCGCTCTGCCCATGAGCGTCTTCATGTTTGCCATAGCGGCTCTGGTGAGAACAGGTCCGGGGGATACGGTCACCACTCTGATGCCGTGGGGAGCGCAGTACTTTGCGAGCGACTGGGTAAAGCCGTTCATGATACCCGCCTTAGCGGTAGAATATCCGATAGATCCCGAGGACGCTTCCGCTCCGCAGATAGAACCGAGATTGAGGATAACTCCGCTCTTCTGCTCGACCATGTAAGGAAGTGCAGCCTTAGCAAAGAACATCGGCCCCTTGAGGTTTACGTCGATCTCCCACTCGAGAATATCCGGGTCGACCTTGATATAATCACGCACACCCTTGAGTATCCTGATACCGTCTCCGCCCGCACAGTTGACGACGTAGTCTATTCTGCCGAAGCGCTCGACCGTCTTCTCTATGACGTTGGTCACCTGCTCGAAGCTTCTGACATCGCAGGAAACGTAGAGCAGATTTTCGTTTTCCTCTACGGGGGTAATATCGGCAACGGTGACCTTAGCACCCTGTGCGATAAGATTCTCGGCAGTAAGCTTGCCCATGCCCGATGCCGCGCCCGTAATAATGGCGACCTTGTTCTCAAATTCCATAGTTTTCTTCCTTTCATTTCGGTTAGTATTTTAAAGTTGAGATTATCGTTTCTATTTATTTTATCTTAGCACCTTTACTAACAAAAGTAAATATGTTATAATGCAATAAATAGAAACTATTTTACTGCGAGGTGCGCCTATGACCTGCAACGACTACAGTCTTAAATACCTGAAGATGAATCTTTACGAGTATGACTCCGATCACGTGCGTACTATAGATATTCCGCGCCCCTTTGATATTCTCATACAGATCACCTCGGGCGAGGTAATACTCACAGATAACGAGAGCAACCGTATCGAGGCAGGTGTCGGTGAGGTCGTTTTCATTCCCATGGGGACTGTCTACACTATGTCCTGGAAGGGAAACCAACCTTCCAATCTTGCTGTGCATTATCAGTTTGCAAGGGAGCAGGGCAAATACCCGATGCAAAAGCTCGAGGGAGCATCCTTCCCCTTCGCTGACATCCCTTCCTCGGAGCTGTTGCAGATGTCTCTCTTCTACCGTCTGTTTGCCGATTGCGAGCCGCGCATAAAAAAGGCAAAGCCGCAGGCAGGCTATGACAACAGGATAGACGTCGCAGTCGAGTTTATCCGATCAAACTACAACGTGGATTTCACGATAGAGCAGCTCGCGGATATGTGTCATCTCTCCCCCTCGCGCTTTCATTACCTGTTCAAAAAGTCGGTAGGCTACACGGCTATCGACTACAAAAACAAGGTAAAGACGGACATCGCGATGCAGCTGCTTATCTCCACCTCGCTGTCGGTGGAGCAGATCTCGGACAAGCTGAATTTCAACTCGTCCATATATTTCAGAAGAGTATTCAAAAAATTCGCGGGAATGAGCGCAACTCAGTACCGCACGGTATATTTCAAACAGGAGATGTAACAAAATGAAAAAATACGAGGTCAGCGGAATGCACTGCGCCGCCTGCTCGGCGAGAGTCGAGCGCACGGTATCGGCGCTTGAGGGGGTCGACGCCTGCACGGTCAATCTGCTGACAAATTCAATGACTGTAGAAGGGGACGTTTCTCCTTCCGCGGTCATAAGCGCAGTCAAAAAAGCAGGCTACGGCGCAAAGCTCTCAAATGAAAAAAGCGCTCCGAGCGCCGAATCCTTCGACCCTGACAAGGAAGAAAAGAAGAGGGTGCTCGTGCGCCTTTGCGTCTCGGGTGGATTTCTGCTTCTTTTGATGTACGTTTCGATGGGACACGTGATGTGGAAGGCACCGCTTCCCTCCTTCATCTCAGGATACCCCGTGCGCATAGCGGGGATCGAAGCGATCCTCTCGGGGATCCTTCTCTGCATAAACGGACATTTTTTCGTCTCGGGTATCAAGGGGGTACTGAACAAAGCCCCGAACATGGACACGCTCGTCGCTCTTGGCTCGGGTGTTTCCTATATCTACAGTGTGATAGTGCTCGCGCAAATGCTCACGGACACGCACTCCGCTCTTGCTCACGAGCGCCTGCACGGGCTGTATTTCGAAAGTGCGGCAATGATACTCGTACTCATTACGGTAGGAAAGCTGCTTGAGGCTCATTCAAAGGGAAAGACCACGAACGCCATAAAGGCGCTGATGAAGCTTACCCCTCGCACCGCACTGCTCGTACGTGACGGTGAGAGGATCGAGGTTCCGATAGAAGAGATCAAGGAGGGGGATATCTTTGCCGTTATGGCAGGAGGAAGCGTACCCGCCGACGGTGTAGTTATCGAGGGCTCGGCGTCTCTTGACGAATCCGCGCTTACTGGCGAGAGCATCCCTTCGGACAAAGAAACCGGAAGCGAGGTCTACGCTTCTACCATAAACAAGAACGGTTATATTCTCTGCCGTGCGACCAAGGTCGGAGCTGACACCGCCCTTTCCGCCATAATCAAGGCGGTAAGCGACGCCGCCGCGACCAAGGCGCCGATAGCAAAGACTGCCGACCGTGTTTCCGGCGTTTTCGTACCCGTTGTGCTATTCATAGCACTCGTCACGACCGCTGTATGGCTGATAGCGGGAGAGACGGTCGGATTTTCACTTGCACGAGGAATATCGGTGCTCGTCATAAGCTGTCCCTGTGCGCTCGGACTTGCAACTCCGGTAGCGATCATGGCGGGCTCCGGAAAGGGCGCATCCAACGGTATTTTGTTCAAAAACGCGACCGCACTCGAGCACACGGGAAAGACGAGGATAATTGCCATAGATAAAACGGGCACGCTCACTCTCGGCGCTCCCGCTGTCACCGATGTTATTCCCACCGACGGTGCTGATGCGCAAACGCTCCTGTCACTTGCGCTTTCTCTTGAAGAAAAAAGCGAGCATCCTCTTGCGCGTGCCGTAGTTGAGCACGCAAAAAAGAATTCGGTGGCGGCGCCCGAAAGCAGCGATATCGAGATCCTGTCGGGAAGCGGCCTCAAGGGACTTGTCGGGGGTGAAGAGATATTCGGCGGAAGCATGAGATTTATCGAAAGCGTAGCCGAAATACCGAAAGAAATAAAAGGCATGGCAAACGAGCTCTCAGAGCAAGGAAAGACACCGCTCTTCTTTGCAAAAAATGGGCGTCTGCTCGGTATCATAGCCGCTGCAGACGAGATCAGAGCCGAATCCAAGGAGGCAATTGAAAAGCTCAAGCGTATGGGGATCCGCGTTGTCATGCTGACGGGAGACAACGTAAGGACAGCCCGCGCTGTCGCAGACAGGCTCGGTATTGAAGAGGTCATGGCAGGTATCCTTCCTAACGAAAAGGCAAGCACGGTGCAGGCGCTGAGATCCGAAGGACGTGTTCTTATGGTAGGCGACGGAATAAACGACGCTCCGGCGCTTACCTCGGCAGACGTAGGTATGGCAGTCGGCGCGGGAACTCAGATCGCAATAGACTCGGCAGACGTGGTTCTTGCAGGCTCTTCCCCTCTCGACATTGCCGCCGCAATAAGGCTGTCGCGACTTACGCTGCGAAACATCCGTCAAAATCTATTTTGGGCGTTTTTCTACAACGTGATAGGTATCCCGCTTGCGGCAGGGGTGTTTATTCCTCTGTTCGGGTGGCAGCTCGAGCCAATGTTCGGAGCAATGGCGATGAGCCTGTCGAGCTTTTGCGTGGTTTCAAACGCACTCAGACTTAATATTGCCAAGATCAAATAACCAAATAACGGGAGAAGCGTCCTTCTCCCGTTTTTCCTACCTCAGGTTGAATTATTCCGTTCCCATGTAAACGAATGGGTGATTGATTTTATCCGAGGTTTGGTATATTATATTATTTGTACGCACGATTCGACAAAAGCCAAAACGGCTCTGCAAAGGAGGGATGAACCATGTCGAGTATCAACGTAAACGAGCAGATACTGCGTCTCAGAAAGGAAAAGGGGGTCACGCAGGAGGAGCTTGCCACCGCGCTCGGCGTTACGAACCAAGCGGTCAGCAAATGGGAGAGCGCTCAGTGCTGTCCCGATATCACGCTTCTTCCCGAGATAGCGTTATTTTTCGACGTTTCCGTAGACGAGCTTCTTGATTACGATTCTTCAAAAAGTGAAAACAGTATGCTCTTTTCCCTGCGAAACACGGTAAAGAATCTGCCCGAAGGCAAGGATTACGCCTTCTCGCTGAGAACGGCGTACAATATGCACGCGCTTCTCGTCTCTAAGGCTATGGAAAACCCTCATATCAACGCTCACGGCTGGGATACCGAAACTGCGCTCGAAAAGGCTGACCGAGGAAAATGGGGAATATCCAGAATAAACCTCCCTTCCATAACCTCATACATGAAGCACGGGTCGGTATTCTACTCGGATAACAAGGACGTTACTCTCACAAACACGAGAATGAGGGAGATAAGCTATCTGCTCGGGGTGTTTTCGGATATAAAGAACCTCAAGACCTTCTTCGCCCTCTACAATCTTACCGTTGCCTCTGAGGAGCACTACGCGTCAATATCCGAGATATCGACCGAATCGGGTCTTGCCGAGGGGATAGTCGCATCCTGCCTTGAAAACGAGATCTACGAATATCTCACCGAGAAAAAAGACGAAGGCAGGACGACCTACCGCATTGACGGCATGAATATGCATATTCCACCGATGATGTCTATGTTCTGCGACGTAAAGTAACGAGCTTTGCCGTAAGTCCAAAAGGCTTCTTGCGAAATGCAAGAAGCCTTTTATTTTTTTCGGTTTTAAGAAAGCCCGCCTTCTCAAGTCCCTAATATGGGCTCTATTCTACTTCTGGGTACTTCATAAAACCGTCCCAAACTCTTGATATTTCAAGGTTTTTTCATATCAACTTTATATATAAAGCAACCGTTTTCGGTGGATTTAACTGTTTTTACTCGTTTTTTTGATATGTTTATTTTTCAG
>JAZMZS010000120.1:0-3812 GCA_045586105.1 Eubacteriales bacterium
GATCGCCGCACTCGGGGCAGAATCTCGGTGCCTTTGTGGGGTCGGCGGGCTGCCAGCCGCACTTGTCACACTTGTACTGGGGAACTCCTGCAGGCTTTTTTGCTCCGCACTGAGGGCAGAACTTGCCCTTGTTTACCGCGCCGCAAGCACATGTCCAGCCGTCATCTGCGGGCTTTTTTGCTCCGCACTCGGGACAGAAGTTGCCCGTGACAGTTGCCCCGCAAGCACACTTCCAGCCGCCTGCTGCCTGAGGCTCGGGCTTTTTAGCTCCGCATTCGGGACAGAACTTGCCCGTGGCGGTAGCACCGCATGCACACTTCCATCCCATAACCGCCTGAGGATTGGGAGCAGAAGCGGGATTCGGTACTGCCTGCTGTTGCTGCTGACCCATTGCAAAGAGGTTCTGAGCGTTCATTCCTCCGCCTGCATTCATAGCCATGCCCATTCCGATAAAGCCGTTCATAGCGCCGCCCTCGTTTGCCGCCGCAGCCTTCATAGCGTCAGCCTGTGCGCCGACGAGCGTTGCTGCTGCCATAGTAGGATCGCGCATGATAGCGGTGCGCTGAGCCTGCTTGATAAGCTCTGCATCCTCTTCGGGAAGGGTGACGGGATTGAGTGCTACCGAAACGACCTGCAGACCGCGGATGGAGCCCCACTTCTGAGAAAGGGTCGCATTCATTGCCGCTTCTATATCGGCATTGTGGTTTGCGAGCTGGTTGGGTCTGATCTCCATGTCCGAGAGCTTGCCGAAGGCGGGAGCGAGCGCACTGATAAACTCGGTCTTGAGCTGTGCATCTATCTCTTCTCTGGTGAAGCTGTGCGAAACGTTTCCGCATACGTTGGTGTAGAACAAAAGCGGATCGGCGATCTTGTAGGAATATACGCCCGAGCAGCGGACGGATACGTCTATGTCAAGACCGATCTTGCTGTCTACGACACGGAAGGGAATGGGGTTAGGCGTTCCGAACTTGTTGTCCATCAGCTCCTTGGTGTTGAAGTAGTATATTCTCTGATCCTTTCCCGTGTCTCCGCCGTAAGCAAATCTCTTGCCTATCGTCTTGAAGGTATCGATGATCGATGTTCCGAGATTTCCTGCGAATATTGAGGGCTCGGTGGATGTATCATATGTAAATTCACCAGGTTCGGCACATACCTCTACGATCTTGCCCTGCTCAACGATGATCATGCACTGACCGTCAGCAACTGCAATTCCCGAGCCGTTGGAGATCAGATTGTCGCTTCCCTTGGTGTTTGAGGAGCGGCTGCCTATTCTTTTTTGCCCCTTGACAACGAGAGTGTCCATGTCCATTGCTTCACAGTAGAAAAATTCCTTCCACTGATCTGCAAGTACGCCGCCAAGTGCTCCTATTCCTGCTTTGATAAGTCCCATAATAAATTCTCCTTTCGAGTTGATTGCCGCATGCGGCAATTGTTACTTTTATACAGATATATTTTAACATTGCCGATCGATTTTGTCAACTATCGTACCGTGTTTGATATTGTAATTATATTATATATTACGCAGGCTGCTTTGTCTTCACACCTGAAGAGGAAATCGGTGTGGGTTTGAATAAGTTTTTTGTATCAGGTGTGGGAAAAAGAGTGGGAACGCGTGCACGGTACAAAAAGAAAACGGGAAAATGCTGTACCTATCGTCATGTGGATCAAGTTTTTGCATTTGCTGTTGAATTTTTCTGCGGTGTATGGTAGAATAAATACATCTCAGACGTGAACGCAGGACGGATGTTATGTTAGACAAAAGGATCGTAGATACGTATACCGACATACTAAAGGAAGAGCTTATACTTGCCATGGGCTGCACAGAGCCTATAGCCATCGCTTATGCCGCTTCTGTAGCCCGTGATGCGCTTGGATGCGAGCCGTCGCTTATCAGAGCGGGAATGAGCGGAAATATCATCAAGAACGTCAAGAGCGTCATCGTTCCCATGACCGACGGTCAGCGGGGAATAGACGTTGCGCTCGCGGCAGGAGTAGTAGCAAATGCGCCCGAGCGCCGCCTCGAGGTCCTTTGTGCCATTTCGGATAATGACAAGGACAGGATAAGGGGGTATCTTGATACCTCGGATATAGAGGTGTACAAGATAGAGGACGCCCCCGCCTTTGAGATCGATATCACAGCAAGCTACGAAGATCACACTGTAAGAGTGCGGATGCTCGACTCGCATGTAAATATCACGCTCGTTGAGGCTGACGGTGAGAATATTACCTCAAGGTACGCTTGTTTTGCCGAGAGCGAGGATGAAGGCGGGATGACGGCAGACCGCTCGCTTCTAAACGTGCGGGATATAGTCGAGTTTGCCGATACGGTGGATCTGGCGGAGCTTACGCCGCTGCTCAAGGCACAGATCGACTATAATATGCAGATAGCCGAGGAGGGCCTTCGCGGAGAGTGGGGTGCCTGTATCGGAAAAATGCTCTATAACGGCGGTGACTGCGGACTTCGCAACCGAGCACGTGCATACGCCGCCGCGGCTTCGGACGCGAGAATGAGCGGATGCGAGCTTCCCGTTTGCATCATATCGGGAAGCGGAAACCAGGGCATTACCGCATCGGTTCCCGTAGCGGTCTACGCGCAGAATATCAAGGTAAGCGAGCAGACGCTGCTCAGAGCTCTCATCGTATCCGATCTTATCACGGTGCATCAGAAGACGGGCATCGGTTGCCTTTCCGCATATTGCGGGGCGATAAGCGCAGGGTGCGGTTGCGGATGCGGAATTGCATATCTCTACGGCGGACGCTTCGTTGAGATAGCACATACTCTCGTAAACGCCGTCGCGATCCTGTCGGGCACTATCTGCGACGGAGCAAAGCCCTCGTGCGCCGCAAAGATAGCAATGGCGGTTGAGGCGGGCATTGTCGGATACGAAATGTACCGCTCGGGAAATCAGTTTTACGGCGGTGACGGTATCGTTTCAAAGGGTGTTGAGAACACCATCCGCAACGTCGGCAGACTTGCCCGCGACGGAATGAAGAGCACCGATGAGGAAATAATCGACATAATGCTTCAGAAATAATTAAAAAGAAATCGGAGATCATGCGGTCTCCGATTTCTTTATTTTGTTATATAATCTTTTTGCGTTGATGATACTGACGACGGCAGAGAACAGGGTAACGGCGGCTATCAGCGCGGTCTTTAGTGTTTCGTTGAATTCAAACAGACCGAACGACGCCGTCAGCTTTGCCGCGAGTATCGGCAGATAGAGGGCGAGAAGCTTGTATTCGAGAGAATAGAAGCGGCTCGCGTCAAAGCCTGCAATTTCAAATCGCTTCTTCGAGATAATAAACAGGAACACTCCGCCGTGCATACATACGAGCGCTACGAAAAACCACGGAAAGGGGATGAATTGCAAAAAAGCAATAAAACCGAACGTGACGATGATCGCCGTTACGAACAGATAAAAAGCTTTTCTAATATTCTTCATGTTTTTTCGTTTATTCTTCGGGTCTGCACTCTTGGTAGAGATGACAAGCGATCATATGATCGGGGGAGATCTCTACAAGCTTAGGCTCGATCCTCTTGCATATTTCAGTGGCGTTCGGGCATCTTCCCGAAAAACGGCATCCGGGAGGCGGGTCTATGGGGCTGGGGATATCTCCCTCGAGCACCACGCGCTCACGCTTGTTGTCTACGTCGATATCAAGAACTGCGGAAAGCAGCGCCTTCGTGTAAGGATGCAGAGTGTTTTTGTATATCTGTTCGGTAGAACCGCATTCCATGACCTTACCGAGATACATTACCGCCATGTGGTCGCAGATGCTCTTGACAACGGCGAGGTTGTGGGAGATGAAGA
>JAZMZS010000121.1:0-5475 GCA_045586105.1 Eubacteriales bacterium
AATAATATAAAAAGAAAAAGGTGCATCATGTCATTCATCGAAAATGCAAAGAAACTAAAAAAAGAAAAAGGCTATACCACAAACGAGCTCTCCAAGATTTGCGGAATACCGCTCGGAACACTGTCAAAGCTCTTTTCGGGAATTATTGAGGAGCCCAAGCTCTCCGCCGCCATTGCAATATCAAAGGCACTCGACACAACCGTGGATGCGTTGTGCGAGATCGACGAGGGCGCATACACAAATGACGAGCGCGAGCTGATCCAAAAATACAGAAGACTTGACGATCACGGAAAGAACCTTGCGGAGCTTATAATCAAAAACGAGGTCGCGAGAGTAGAAGCCGCCTCGCATGCTTCAGACGAAAACGGTGACCAATCCCCCAAGCAGCAGGAGCAGTACCGTAACATCCCGAAGACGCAGAACGAAACCGGCAGCGAAGATGCCGCTCAGAATTCAGCAACCGAATTCTCCATCAGGACGCTTCCCCTCTATTCATCCCCGTTCGCAGCCATTGACCAGAACGGATCTGCCGAAAGTGAGACGGCTACGATCAGAGTCAAAAACACAGGTAAGGTCTCCGAGGCTTCTTTTGCTCTTCGTGTTGTGGGAGAGAGCATGCTTCCCGAATATTCAGAAGGAGATATTCTGATCATAAAAAAACAGGACTCAGTGCTTGACGGTGAATTCGGAATTTTCATCTGCGATAATAACGCCTACTTTAAAAAATACAACGCAGGCAGGCTTACTTCGCTGAATCCCGCATATCCCGATCTTATTATTTCAGAATTCAAGTCCTTCTCGTGTATAGGACTTGTACTCGGCAGACTCAAATCAAAAAAGAATTAGATCCAAAACGGCTCCGCATCAAAGCAGAGCCGTTTTGTTTATCATCAAAGCATCAGAAGAAAGTCAGCTGGTCAGTCTCGGTCATCGCCGAGGTGACGCCCACCTTGTCAAATACGTCAAGAACGGATTTTGAAAGCTGAGCCCTGTTTTTAAGATCCTCCTTAGAAGAGAATTCTCCGTTAACGCGAGCCTCAACAATGTTCAGAGCCGCTCTTTCACCAAGACCGTTCAATGTTGAGAAAGGCAAACGTATCTTACCGTTTTCTATAGTAAACGCCTTAGCATCCGATTTATACAGATCTATAGGCAAGAATACTATACGTCTGGCAAGAGCCTCTCTTACAAGATAGAGAGTGTTTTGGAGTTCCTTGTCCTTTTGCGATGCGTCCTTTCCTTTGTCATCGACCTCTTTTATGAAACGGTTTACAGAAGAAAGACCGCCGAGAACTATCTCAGCATCAAATCCGCCCGGAGCAACGGTGAAAAACGCTGCATAAAACTCTACAGGATAGTTTACCTTATACCATCCAAGGCGGATAGCGGACATTACGTATGCCGCGGCGTGCGCTTTAGGGAACATGTATTTTATCTTTTTACATGATGCTATATACCACTCGGGGACATTATGCTCTATCATTGCCTGTTCCCATTCGTCGGAAAGTCCTTTTCCCTTTCGGACGCTTTCCATGATCTTGAATGCCATTGCATTTTCAAGTCCGTATGCGATAAGGTCATTCATAATATTGTCACGGCACCCTATTACATTCGAAATAGTACATATGCCCTGATTGATAAGATCCTGAGCATTACCGGTCCATACGTCCGTACCGTGAGAAAGCCCCGATATCTGCAATAGATCCGCAAAGTTCTTTGGCTTTGCTTCCTCGACCATCTTCATAACGAACCTGGTTCCAAACTCGGGAAGTCCGTATGTACCGAGTGCAGCACCGATATCCTCCGCTTTTATTCCAAGAGGCTCAGTAGAGGCAAAAAGACCGTAAACCTTCGGATCGTTCATCGGAACATCCATGACGCTCGTACCCGTATACTTTTCAAGCCACTTATACTTGGTCGGCATATCGTGTCCGAGCTCATCAAGTTTCAGTATCGTGTCATGCAGATACGAGAACTGAAAGTGAGTAGTGATAATATCAGAGTTCGGATCGTCCGCAGGATGCTGAACAGGTGTAAAATCATACACCTCGTATTCCCTCGGAATAACGATTATTCCTCCGGGATGCTGACCTGTGGTCCTCTTTACTCCGACACAATTATTGATAATTCTGTTGATCTCTGCCTTTGAAGCGGATACGCCCTTGCTTTCGAGGTATTTGGCAACAAATCCATAAGCTGTCTTGGAGGCAAGAGTACCGATAGTTCCGGCGCGGAAGACGTTTCCTTCGCCAAAAAGCTCCTCGGTGTACTTATGCACCTTACCCTGTACCTCGCCTGAGAAATTCAGATCTATATCGGGAGACTTGTCTCCGTAAAAACCGAGAAAGGTCTCAAAGGGGATATCATGTCCTTCTCCGATGAGCTTTGTGTTGCATTCAGGACAGTAAGCATCGGGAAGATCAAAGCCGGATCCGACAGAACCGTCGGTAAAAAACTTTGAATACTGACACTTAGGGCAGTAATAATGAGGCGGTAGCGGGTTTACCTCGGAGATACCGGACATTGTAGCTACAAACGAGGATCCGACAGATCCTCTCGAGCCCACAAGATATCCCTGGCTCTCGGAATACGCCACAAGCTTGACTGCGATCATGTAAAGCACCGCAAAGCCATGCTTTATGATCGAATCAAGTTCCTTCTGAAGTCTGTTTTTTACCAATTCCGGAAGAGGATCTCCGTACATAGACTTCGCTCTGTTCCAACAACTGCTCTGCAGATCCTCCTCGGCCCCCTCCATGTTAGGAGTATAAGTACCGTCGGGTATGGGCAGGATAGACTCGCACATATCCGCTATTTTGTTCGTATTTTCGACAACGACCTCGTATGCGGTCTGCTCACCGAGATACGAAAATTCCTCGAGCATTTCCTCGGTAGTTCTGAGATAAATGCCGACATCCTTATCAGCATCTCTGAACTTGAGACCCGCAAGTAGTATCTTGCGGTAGAGCTCATCCTCTTTATTTAGAAAATGAGCATCACACGTAGCGCAAACAGGCTTTCCTATCTTTTTTCCTATACCGATAATACGACGGTTAAGCTCGCGCAGTCCCTCGTCATCCTTGACCTTTCCCTCTTCAACAAGAAAACGGTTATTACATATCGGCTGGATCTCAAGATAATCATAATATTCGGCAATACGCTTGATATCCGACTCGCTTTTGCCTTCAAGAACCGCACGAAACAGCTCTCCCTGCTCACAAGCGGATCCGATTATCAGTCCTTCTCTGTGTCTGTCAAGCAGGCTCTTGGGTATTCTCGGCTTTTTGTAGAAGTAATCGAGATAGCTTGCAGATATGAGCTTATAAAGATTCTTGAGGCCTGTATAATTGCGAACGAGCATTATCATGTGATAGGTCTTCAGCTTGGATGGGTCGCACTTATCCGCCATGCTCTTGACCATTCCTGCCGTATCAAAAACGCCCTCCATCTTGATCTTTTCGGTCATTTTCGCAAAGATCAAACCGAGTATATATGCATCATCGCATGCTCTGTGGTGATGAAAGTCGCCGAGTGAAAAATACTTGGCAAGAGTATCGAGCTTGTGATTTTTCAGTTCGGGATTAAGATACCTCGACAATGCTACCGTATCAATGTAAGTGTTGTCGAAAGGTATCTTCAGCTCCTCGGCAGCAACACGTATAAATCCGATATCAAAATTTGCATTATGCGCTATTAGTATTCTGTCTCCGACAAACTCAAGAAACTCGGGAAGCGCCTGCGATATATCCGGTGCATCGGCAACCATTTCATCGGTAATAGAGGTCAATTGAGTGATATTCTCCGGGATGTGAACTCCGGGATTAACGAAAGTATTATATTTCTCAACCACCTCGCCGTTCCGCATGAGAACAGCACCTATCTCGGTTATTTTACAGTTAAGCGGCGACAGACCCGTGGTTTCTATATCGAAGACTACAAATTCGCCGTCAAAGCTCTCGTTCTTTTCTCCGCTGACAGCCCCCTCGGTATCATCAACGTAATATGCCTCCATGCCGTATATGACATCATATTCCTGTTTGCGGGCACTTCTCATTATTTCGGGGAATGCCTGAACATTTCCGTGATCGGTAACTGCTATTTTGGGGTGTCCCCATCTTTTTGCCGTTTTTACAAGATCATCAGGAACTATAATCGCATCCATCGCCGACATGTTGGTATGAACGTGCAGCTCGACACGCTTGACCGGTGAATTATCGGCTCTAAGAATTCTTTTGATAAATCCTATAGCCTTGGGATTTGCGTTGAACTCACCGTCGAAGTCACTTCTTGCAACGCTTCCCTTTACAACTATGCACTTACCCGGCTTTATTCCGTCTACCCAGCCGCTCTCTGTCTTGGGCTTTGAGCACTTGATATAAATGGAAGAAGCATTATCTGTAACACCTACGGTGATATTAAATCTGTCACCCTTTCGGTTTTCTTCCTTTGTACACTCAAAGACCTCGCCGCAAAATGACACATCCTTACACTCGCAATTGAGCGCCTCTATCGGAAGCAGCTTGTCAAGGTCAGCGGCATTTCCGAGAAAATACTCGGGCTCCGAAATGTCAAAGCACATAAGACCGGCACTGACTCTGCCCTTATCAGCATAAAGATAGGAAAGCCCCGTTTTAGGAACATCGTCGATGCTTTGCGCGTCTGCCGTTCCATTAGTTTCGTTCATCTTGCTTCTGAGCGCATTATAAACAGAGGCATCATGATTAACTATCGGCACCTCTCTTTTGGGTTTTCTTACCCATTGACCGCCTCCGAAGTCTCCCGAAGAGCCGCTCTGTGCATCCTGCGATGCGGAATTCTTTATTCTTTCATCATAAGTGGCATATGCCGTCTTGAGATTTCTGTCATACTGCTCAAGAAGGCTGTCGATATATCCCTGTCGCTCCCTTGTTCTTTCGGCGGAATCATCACTTGACTCGAGCTCTACCCTTCTTATCAATCCGTATCTGTTCTCAATAATAGCCGCGACCACCTTCTTACATTTCGTATGACTGAGATAATCCACTCCCGGGCTCAAAAAAGGTATTTTTATAACAACGCGCTCATCATCATACTCATATGCTGCGCCGTCAAAAAAGCCGTTATTGATAAGACCTGTCCGTAATGCCTCGTTGATGATCTCCTTTATCGCCTGAATACCAAACAAGGACTTGTCATATTGTGGGAAAATACGTGTGCTTTGAAGCTCGTAAGCGTCACTAATAGAATCCTCGATATCTATCATCAGTCTTTGATCTACATGCTCGGACAGTGCACATGTGATCTCCACGCGCCTTGTTTGTTTATTGATCCTTACACTGTAGTCCTTAATTGAATCGATAAAAGCGAAGTGCTCCTTTTTTGGAGAGTACTTCAAAAAATAGTCACAAAATTTCTTATCCATATTCACTCCTGATATTATGCTGCTACTTCTTATCGTATCCAGCATTATTTCGGTATTTTAAACCGTGAAGACAG
>JAZMZS010000122.1:0-13084 GCA_045586105.1 Eubacteriales bacterium
ATCCTCGCGCTTGACCTTTTCTCCTGCTGCATCCAGCTCTCGTGCAAAGCCCTCGTAGAATTCAGCAAGGACGCTCTGCATGGTATATCCTCCATGCTCTATACCGTCGAGCTTATCCTCCATGATAGCGGTAAATTCATAGTCAACTATATCGGGAAAATTCTCGTTCATAAGCTTGGTAGTTACTTCTCCGAGCGGTGTCGGGCGAAGGCTCTTTGCCTCTCTCTTTACGTAACCTCTTGCGATAATAGTCGTTATGATAGGAGTGTAGGTGCTCGGTCTGCCAATCCCCTTTTCCTTCAGAAACTTAATAAATGAAGCCTCATTGAAGCGTGAGGGCGGCTCTGTAAAATGCTGATTTGCATTTACATTCTCACATCCCACGAACTCTCCGTCAGAAAGAGGAGGAAGAAGTGTTTCCACATCGTTCTGGAACGAGTTTTTGGATGCATCGTCTGTACTCTCCTCGTAGAGTGCCATGTATCCCTGGAACTCTACCGTCGATCCTGTTGAACGGAAGACATGCTTTTCACACACAAAATCAACAGACACGGTGTTAAGAACAGCCGCTGACATCTGACTCGCAACAAATCTTTCCCAGATCAGATTATACAGCTTATACTGATCACTTGTAAGCAGGCGTCTTATCCTCTGAGGCTCGATGGTAACGTCAGAAGGACGAATTGCCTCGTGCGCATCCTGTGCATTTGCTTCCTTATTCTTGAAGATATTAGGCTTGACAGGAGCATACTTATCTCCGAACCGACTGCGAATAAATGATGAGGCGGCAGACTGCGCCTCGTTGGATATCCTGAGTGAATCTGTTCTCATGTAGGTAATAAGACCGTGTACTCCGCCAAACTCGCTTCCGAGATTAATTCCTTCATAGAGCTCCTGCGCAACCTTCATTATCCTTGCAGACTGAAAACCGAGCTTTCTTGAAGCCTCCTGGAGAAGAGTTGAAGTAGTAAAAGGAGGTGCAGGCATCTTCTGCTTTTTGTTCTTTTTAACATTCTCGCACTTGAAGCTTTTACCATTGCAGTCACTTACAATACTTTGCGCAACGCTGCCGTTGGGTATCTTTTTCTTGTGCGCGCCCTCGCCGTAATAACGAGCGTCAAAGGATACCCCATCAGAATTTTTGAGTACAGCATCAACAGTCCAGTACTCTTCGGGAATAAAGGATTCTATCTCGTGCTCACGGTCAACTATGATCTTGGTAGCAACGCTCTGTACTCTTCCTGCGCTGAGACCGCTCTTCACGCTCTTCCAAAGAAAGGGACTAAGCTTATATCCGACTATTCTATCGAGAATTCTTCTCGCCTGCTGGCTGTTTACAAGATCGACATCTATACGTCTGGGCTTTTTGACAGCATCCTTGACAGCAGCCTTCGTTACCTCGTTAAAGCTTATTCTGCAAGCCTTATCCTCAGGAATACCGAGAGCAGTCATAAGATGCCAGCTGATAGCCTCTCCTTCGCGGTCAGGGTCTGTTGCAAGAAAAACTTTATTAGCGTTTTTTGCTTCTTTTTTCAAGGTTTTGATCAGATCTCCCTTGCCTCTGATATTGATATATCTCGGCTCAAAGCCGGCATCGATATCAACTCCAAGCGAACTCTTAGGCAGGTCTCTTACGTGGCCTATAGAAGCTATGACCTTGTAATTAGAGCCGAGATAGCCCTTGATCGTGCTCGCCTTGGCGGGAGACTCAACAATTACTAAATTTGCCATATTCAAACTCACCCTTTCGGGCGTCCTCCGTTTATATGTTTTCCTCGTTTAAACAAGTGTATGTAAGTGTAACTAATTTAAAAAGCGGTATCTTGAGCCGGGAAAGGCAACAGCAAGTCCCTTGAGCTCAAGTATAGTGACCGCATAAAGAAATTCCTGCGCCGATATCCCGTATTTGACAGCGTCATCCGAGACGAATACCTCATTCTTCGGAAGCTTATCATAGATCAAACGCAGATCCTCAGGTAATGACTCGATGCTCTGTTTGATCCGTTCAGATTCCTTAGATGTGTACTCTTTCTCCGAATCTCGGGATTTATTCATAAAAGCCACTCTGGGATCGGGACCTTTGGGAAATTCTATGGTTTTCTTATCGTGAATACTCTGTATACGCGGTACGATCCCCGTAGCCTTAGCCTTATGTACGCCTCTTTGATACAGCCTCGAGTCTATTTCTTCCGTATCAAGGTCAGGGTACGTCCTCAGATCTATACGGCCTCTGTAAAGAAACGCATACTCCTTGAGAATGTCATTGGCCTCCGTAACTACTCTTGCTCCGTCAGAAATCAGCGAAAGCGTTCCTTCGCTTGCCTTTTCTCCTACTTTCCCTGGAACGGCAAACAATGTCCTACCGTACTTGGAGGTGAAGCGTGCAGTGTGCATTGCACCGCTTTTCATGTCTCCTTCAACCATAACAGTCGCACGGCACAGACCTGCAATGATCCTGTTTCTTTCTATAAAGAAGCCCGGCTTAGGAACTGTCCCCGGCGGGTATTCACTGATAACGGCTCCTCCGCTCAACACGATATTCTCGAGAAATCCTGCATGCTCAGGCGGATAAGCTATATCAACTCCCGAGCCGAGAACTCCAACACAACGACCGCCTGCATCGAGAGCCGCACACATTGCGGCAGAATCATTACCAAGAGCCATCCCGCTTACAACTACAGCACCGTTTCTCGCAAGAGAATAACCGATATTGTATGCCATGCACTTGCCGTAATCGGTCATTTTCCTTGTTCCGACAATTCCGACATGAAGGTCCTGCTCAAATCTCGGCATCTCTCCTCTGAGATACAGTATGATCGGCGGTTTTTCAATATCTCTGAGCAAAGTAGGATATCTCTCATCCTCATATGTCAGAATGTCGATACCGCGCGAACTGCAATAATCGCTTATTTTCACCGCAAGATCGATGCTTTTATCTTGCAGAGCGCGAATCTTATTCTTAACACGTCCCGACAGATGCTCAAGCATCGTACTGTCCGCAGAATACACATCGTACACACTGCCGAAGGCATCCATCAGTTCCTTATAAACGTCATAAGATCCCTTTATAGCACATGATAGCCAAATATAGTACAAACGATTGCTTTTCATGATCGTGATCCTACTTATTGTATTTGAAAGCGGCTTTGCTGCTGCCACATCAGGACAGAACCCGCAACTGCCGCATTCAGCGATTCTGAGCGTTCGGATATAGGAATGAACACGCTTCCCGTGCACATTTCCGAGATGTCCGCAGATATACCGTGTCCTTCGTTTCCGATGATAAAAACATCTGATTTTAAAATATCGACAGAATCAATCGGAATGGAATTTTCTCTCAATTCTGCAGCGTATACATTACGCCCCTGTCCGAGGAGATTCCCGACGGCATCGGAAACCGAATCTACCACAGTCAGTTCAAGCGAAAAAACCGCCCCCATAGAAGCTCTCAGAGTCTTTGGATTAAAAGGGTCAGCACAATCCGCAGACAAAATAACTCTGTCAAAATCAAAAGCAAGCGCACTTCTGATCAATGTTCCGACGTTTCCCGGATCCTGGAGAGAATCAAGAATAATGACACGTTCGTCAGATTCGACATACGTCAGTTTGTAAGAAACTGGGACTGAGGCAGTATATCCTATAACGATCACCCCGTCAGGAGATGACTGTTCAGTGAGCCTTGAGAAGACTTGATCGGATAATACCGTTACCTCAAAAGATGTGTTCTTTTCTCTTTCAATATCGTAGAGTTCCCCTATGATCTGCTCTCTTGAAGATTCTTTGACAAAGACGCAAGAGCACTTTCCGCAGCTTCTGAGATACTCATACGAAAGTTTTCTGCCGTCAATTAAAAATCTTCCGCTCTCGTCTCTATACTTTTTTCTCAACAATTTTGAAGCATCCGAGACGACGGGATTAGATCTGCCGGTTATTACATAATCTTTGATATTCATTCGTTTTCAGCCTGTCCTGAGCAAAAATAAAACTCCGTTTAAACAAAATGAAAGGGCGCGACGTGTGTGCGACGCGACCCTTTATCATTTCTTAGAGAGCTGCCTTAGCCTTATCGCAAAGAACTGCGAATGCTTCCTTGTCGGAAACAGCTATTTCAGCAAGCATTTTTCTATTGAGTGTAATTCCAGCTTTTTTAAGGCCGTTCATGAAAGTAGAATAGTTCATACCGTTTACCTTAGCCTGAGCAGAGATTCTGGTGATCCAGAGCTGTCTGAACTCACGCTTCTTCATCTTTCTGCCGGCAAATGCATAGTTACCGCTCTTGAGTACAGCCTGCTTAGCCATCTTGAAGTGCTTGGACTTTGCACCCCAGTAACCCTTAGCTGCCTTAAGTACTCTATTTCTTCTCTTGCGCGTCATCATAGCGCCTTTAACTCTTGCCATTGTTTAATTCCTCCGTTTTCTGATAGATCGATAAAAGACGCTTATTTCTGGATAAGAGCCTTAACTGTGGGTGCCATAGAAGTGCTCAGGTAGCTTGCTTTACGCATGTTTCTCTTACGCTTCTGGGTCTTGATACCGAGCTTATGACGGTGCTGAGAGGGTGCATGCTTAACCTTGCCGCTGCCCGTAACCGAAAATCTCTTTGCAGAGGCCTTGTGTGTCTTGATCTTTGCCATTGTTTTATTCTCCTTATTTGTGTATTTCTGTTTTGCGGATATCAGTTATCCTTATCAGAGGTCGCATTTTTGTTCTGTGATTTTTTGTCAGCCTTCAAGGGCGAGATCACAACCGACATAAATCTGCCTTCCATAACAGGCTTTTTATCTGTCGTACCGTATTCCTCGCAGGATACAAGAAATTTGTCAAGCATATCGCGTCCGATATCAAGATGTGTCATTTCACGACCCTTGAATACCACGATCGCCTTTACCTTGTCACCGCCTTCAAGGAATTTTCTCGCCTGATTAACACGAGTGTTAAAATCATGCGTGTCGATCCTGCACGAAAGCTTAACTTCTTTCACCTTTACGATCTGCTGTTTCTTACGGGCTTCCTTTTCTTTTTTGTCTCTGTCAAAGCGGTATTTGCCGTAATCCATAGCTCTGCAGACGGGCGGCTGAGCATTCGGAGCCATAAGAACCAGATCCACGCCCTTTTCATAAGCGTATGCCTTAGCGTCCTCCAGACTCATAATACCGAGCTGTTCTCCCTCGGAGCCGATCATGCGAACCTGACTCGCTCTGATCTCATCATTGATAAGCAGTTCCTTCGAGCTGATAAAAAAGCACCTCCAAAAATAAAAAAATGTGCAAAAGAATATCCCCCGCACATCAACACGCAACATGACACTGCAATAATATTAACCAAGCTCGCCTTGCGGCATGGTGAGAACGGGTGGTTCTTCTTTGTTTTACTGCGAAAGTATACCACACTCTTTTCTCGTTGTCAAGTCTTTTTTGAACTTTTTTTCCAACAAAACCTTTTTCGTCACAAAACACAATTTTTTTGCAAAAATATCGTTGAATTTGCGAATTTACTTTTTCTCGTCCCGCTGTTATAATCTATTCACAGGTCAAAAGCCTATGCAAAGAATAGCACAGAGTTCCGCACGCACGGATCAATCTTATGATCGCCTGTCGACGTGTTGGATAAAACTGTGCTTTTTTGTATTTCGGCATTTATAAAAATAATGAAGAAAAATTTAATTTTTGTTTACAAAAAGTATGGAAATTTTTTTGCCTATGTGTTATAATAGTAAGGATTTACTAACCTTTTCAGCATCAAGCCACTTTTCCCTTTTGAAAGGATACGTCTATAATGGTTAAATACATAGAAAAAGCACAATCTCTCACTCTTCCCACGATCGCGCTCAGGGGTGTTGTAGCCTTTCCGTCTGTACCGATCAGCATTGAACTCATAAGAGAAAAATCAATCTCAGCGTGCAAGGCGGCGCAAAAGCAAAACGGAATGATCTTTTTATGCACTCAGTCAGACATAAACGCCGAGGATCCCTCAGAAGAGCATCTCTACAGGATCGGATGTACCGCCAAGATCAGACAGGCTATCAAAACAAAAAACGGAGGTCTTCGAATTGTTATCGGCGGGATATCGAGAGCCCATTTGACAAAGTGCATTACAAACGAGCCATATATGATCTCCGATATCGTGACAAAAGACATGGATATCGAAGATACCGCAGGAATTCGAAGCGAAGCGCTCATAATGGAAGCGCGAGAAATATTCGATGACTTTATCGAGCTTATCCCTTCGGTCTCAGATGAGGTCAAAACCACAGTACATTCAATACCCGATCCCGGGCTGCTTGCCGATTTCATCGCATCAAATGTACTTATCAAGTTTGAAGACAAGCAACGAGTACTCGAGAATTTCGACCCTCTTTCCAGGCTTGAGCTTACATGCTCCCTTATGAATACCGAGGGAGAGCTGCTTTCGTATGAGCTTGACATACATAACAGAGTCAGAGCAAAAATGGACAGAAATCAAAAGGAATTCTATCTGCGTGAGCAAATGAGAATAATCCAGTCTGAGCTTGGCGAAGATGGTGATATGACAGACTCTGAGGAATACCTGGCGAAAATAATCGACGCAAAGCTGCCCGAGGAGATTTCACAGAAGCTGAAAAAGGAAGCGTTAAAGCTCGACAAAATGCAGTTTGGTTCAGCCGAGTCGACTGTCATCAGAAATTACCTTGATGTTTGTCTTGAGCTTCCCTGGGGTAAAAAGAGCAACGACAGAACCGACGTTGAGGCTGCACGTAAGATACTTGACCGTGATCACGACGGTCTTGAAAAGGTAAAAGAACGAATTCTCGAATACATTTCCGTAAAAAAGCTTAACCCTGATGCAAAAAACCAGATACTGTGTCTTGTCGGACCTCCCGGTGTCGGCAAAACATCTATAGCATCCTCTGTGGCGAGTGCTCTTAAAAGAAAATTTGTACGGGTATCGCTCGGCGGTGTTCGGGATGAAGCGGACATAAGAGGACACAGAAAGACTTATGTAGCCGCAATGCCCGGGCGTATTATCGAGGCAATATCAAAAGCAGGAACCGATAATCCGCTTATACTTCTCGATGAGGTCGATAAGCTAACACGCGATACGCACGGCGATCCGTCAAGCGCTCTTCTCGAGGTACTCGATGCCGAGCAGAACAAGAGCTTCCGTGATCACTTCATAGAGATGCCATACGATCTATCCGACTGCATCTTTTTTGCCACTGCAAATACACTCGACTCTGTTCCGGCTCCGTTGATAGACAGAATGGAGATAATAAAGTTAGGAGCATATACAAGCGCCGAGAAGCTGTCGATAGCAAAGCATCATCTTCTACCCAAGCAGCAAAAGCGCCACGGTCTGTCAAGGAAAACCATGACAGTAACCGACAGTGCTCTTCTCAGTATCATAGAAAGCTACACGTCCGAAGCGGGCGTCCGTCAGCTCGAACGTGAAATTGCCTCTCTTTGCAGAAAAGCCGCCATGCTTATAGTTGAAGGGGAAGAAAAGGTACGTATAAGCGACAAAAACCTTCCCTCACACCTCGGACCTGCAAAGATCATTCGTGAAATGATGGAAAGCGAGGACGAGACAGGAGTTGTAAACGGACTTGCATATACCGATTTCGGCGGAGAGATGCTGAAAATAGAAATCGCAGTATTCGAAGGCACAGGAAAGATCGAGCTGACAGGGTCACTCGGCGATGTTATGAAGGAATCTGCAAGGATAGCCGTAAGCTGTGTAAGAGGCATGGCTGACCGGCTCGGCATCGATCCCGATTTCTATAAAACCAAGGATATTCACATCCACGCACCCGAGGGCGCAGTACCAAAAGACGGACCGAGTGCGGGTATCACGATGATGACCGCGCTAATCAGCGCTCTCAGCGGCAGACCTGTCAAGCATGATGTTGCTATGACAGGAGAGATAACGCTCAGATCCAGAGTTCTGGCTATCGGCGGATTGAAGGAAAAAAGCATGGCTGCATATAAGGCGGGGGTCAAGACCGTCATTATACCCGAAGCAAATGAAAAGGACATTCACGAAATAGATAAGACAGTCCGTGACAATATCAAATTCATCCCTGTCAAGAGCGGATGGGAGGTCATCTCTAACGCTCTTACAGAGGTCAAGCAAACAATTAACGACGGCAGTGAGACCTACAGCATCCGTCCTGATATCCCCACGATAATACCAGCAGGCGGAAAAGCACGCGTTTCACTCGATACCGCAGAATGAGAGACACAAATGTTAAAACCTAATCTTAACAATGTAACTTTAAAGATCAGTGCGGGAATACCCAAGCAATTCCCAAGAGAGGGTTTGCCGCAGATCGCAATTTCAGGGAGATCAAACGTCGGCAAAAGCTCACTTATCAACACTCTTCTCGGCAGAAAATCGCTGGCAAGAGTTTCATCCGCCCCGGGGAAGACAATAACAGTTAATTTTTATGACATCGACAAGAAAATGTTTCTGGTCGATCTGCCCGGATACGGATATGCAAAACGGTCCTTTGAAGACAAAAAGAAATGGTCCGCTCTAACCGACGGATATTTCACCGCCAATCCAAACATCGACCTTTTAAAGGGAGTAGTACAGCTTGTCGACTCCAGGATCGGACTGACAAACGACGATATCGACATGATAAACTGGCTTATAGACTCGGAAATTCCGTTTATTGTTGTAGCAACAAAGGTCGATAAGCTCAACGCCACGAACCGAAAAAACAATCTCGCTGAGCTCAGAGAGGCTCTTCACTTTGGCGAAGAGGACATTCTTGTCCCCTTCTCCTCTCAAACAAAAGAAGGAAAGGAAGAGCTTTGGCGCCAGATCTTCAAGCTCTGCGACTGATCCTCAACAGGAAAGGAACTAAATAATGCTTCACTCCAATCTCGGAATAAATGAAAACGGAAATCTGACAATAGGCGGAGTTGATACCGTTGAGATAGCAAAAGAATTCGGCACACCGGCATATGTGCTCGATCTCGACGCAGTCCGCGCCCAGATGCGCATGTACTACAACACTCTGACAGAATGCTTTGGCTCGACCGCCATTCCGCTTTATGCCTCGAAAGCTCTGTCCTTCAGACAGATATACCGTATAGCAGCAGAGGAAAAGCTCGGTATAGACTGCGTATCCCCGGGGGAGATATTTACAGCGCATTCCGTCGGATTCCCCATGGAAAGAGCGTATTTTCACGGAAACAACAAGACCGATGACGATCTGCGCTTTGCAATTGATTGCGGTGTCGGCACGATCGTAGTAGATAACGAGGACGAGCTGAATTCACTTGATTTGATCGCCGCAGAAGCAGGTATCCACCAACGAATCCTGCTCAGGATAACACCCGAGGTGGATCCTCACACACACAAGGCAATTATGACAGGAAATGTCGACTCGAAATTCGGATCGCCTATATCCACCGGGCAGGCAAAGGATATTGTCGAAAAAGCTATCGCCGCAAAGAACATCGATCTTGTAGGTGTTCACGCACACATCGGATCCCAGATCTTCGATCCCGAGCCCTTTACGACCGCCTCCGAAATAATGATCCGCTTCATAGCGCGCATAAACGATGAGTGCGGATATCTTTTGCGTGAGCTCAATCTCGGCGGAGGCTTCGGTGTCAGATACGTCGAGGAAGACGCTCACATCGACATTGTTGCTAACATTAAAGCAATAGCAGCCGAGATCAACAGGATATGCACTGAGAAAAATATCACAAGACCCAAGATAATGTTTGAGCCCGGACGCTCTCTTGTAGCGGCGGCAGGCCTGACCCTTTATACTGTTGGCTCTGTCAAAACTGTTCCCGGATTCCGTAATTACGTATCTGTTGACGGAGGAATGCCTGACAATCCGAGATATGCTCTCTACGGATCAAAATATACAGCCCTTATCGCAAACAAGGCTTCCCTTCCTGCGGAATATGAGTGTACACTTGCAGGCAGATGCTGTGAATCGGGTGACCTGATTGGCGAGGGAATGAAGATCCAGAATCCGGAAAGAGGCGACATAGCCGCTGTTCTTGTCACAGGAGCTTATAACTTTTCTATGGCATCCAACTACAACAGGATCCCGCGCCCACCCATAGTAGCGGTTGAAGGCGGAAAAGCAAGCGTCGTTGTAAAACGCGAATCATACGATGACCTGATCAAAAACGAACTATAAATCCCCTTTTACTGAAAGGTAATTAAAATGCTTCAACATCTCTTGAGCGGAGATACTTCTGTAACGCAGATCTTACAGTTGGTACTCGCTATCCCCTGTATAATCATCGCGCTCTCATTTCACGAAGCGGCGCACGGATATGCCGCATATAAGATGGGAGACCCCACCGCAAGAAATCTCGGCAGACTTACCTTGAACCCTATCAAACACCTTGATATTTTCGGAACACTTTGCATGCTTGTTGTTGGTTACGGCTGGGCAAAACCGGTTCCTATAAATACAAGATACTTCAAGAATCAAAAAAAAGGTATGGCGCTGACCGCTTTTGCGGGTCCTGCAACAAATTTTACTCTCGGTATTATAGGAATACTTCTTTTCAGGGTATTCGCTTTGATCGCAAATTCAAATACAATGAAAGGCGTATTTATTGACAATGAGGGTGTGCTTTCACTGTTCACCGCAATATTGCTTTTTCTCAATACCTTTACTGTATACAATTTATCTTTCGCGGTCTTCAACATGATCCCAATACCTCCGTTTGACGGCTCAAGGATACTTTTTGCTTTTCTTCCCGACAAATATTACTTCGGAATCATGAAATACGAAAAGTATATCATGATAGCGTTATTGGTTTTTCTTACGGTTGGTCCAGGCTTTTCGATTGGCACGATCGTATATGCGATAACCAACGGTATCAACGGTCTACTCGATCTCATCCCGTTTCTCAGAGTATTATAATAAGCTTATCCGCAGGTGAAAAATGCAGGAACTGACATACAAACTCGAAATATTCGAGGGTCCTCTCGAATTGCTACTTTCTCTTGTTAATAAAAACAAGATGGATATCAACGATATCAGCATTTCCGTTATTTGCGATCAATATATGGAGTATATAGAGCAGGCGCAAAAAATGGATATGGAGCTTGCTTCCGAGTTCATTGTGATGGCAAGCGAACTTATGCTCATAAAAAGCAGAATGCTCCTCCCCAAGCTCAAGGAAGACGAAGAAGACCCGCGTGCATGGCTTTCCGAGGCCCTGCTTATCTATCAGAAGGCAAAGGAAGCAGCTCAGAATATGCTTCCCATGTATGCGGAGTATTCGGGCAGAATGGTCAAGGACGAAGACGAGATCCCTCCCGACAAGGAGATAAAGGCAGGGCTGGATCCCGAGCTGCTTTCGAGGGCACTTTCGCTGATGATGCGCAGACTTGAAGCGAGCGAAAATGTCCAAAGTACGCATATCAAGCCGCTTGTAAGAGCTCGTGTCGTCTCGGTCGAAGAAAGAATCGGCGTAATTGTAAATCTTCTTCGCACACGGCGGAGATACACGCTTCTCGATATCCTTGACGAGGCATCCGACCGAAGCGAGCTTATCGCATCATTCCTCGCTTTGCTCGAGCTTATTAAATCAAGAACCGTTTTACTTTCACTTCACGATAACGATGAGGACGAAACGGGCGAGTTATCATTTTTGATCGATGTAACGTTAAATCCCGACGAGAGCGTTCTGCAGAATCTCCCGCGCTCGGAGATAGACGAGGATAGCTAATTTCAGATAAAGAAAGTGGTATTAACATGACAGAGCCTATTACAGACATACAGGAAATGAAAAAAACGGTGGAGGCAGTCCTTTTCGCGGCGGGTCATCCGTTAACGTACGAAAAAATATCGAGGCTGTTCGACATTTCTCCCAAAAAGACCAAGGATTTTATCGTAGAATACGCAAGAGAATACAATGACTCAGACAGAGCGATCATCATGCTCGCAATGGATGACTGTGCACAGCTGTGCACACGTCAGGAATATCTCCCCCAGATAAAGGAAGCGCTCGATATCAAACGCGGCGGAAACCTGTCTAATTCTTCTATTGAAACTCTTGCCATTATAGCATACAATCAGCCTGTCACAAGAACCTATGTCGACACAGTAAGAGGAGTTGATTCCACCTATGCCGTAAACAACCTACTCGACAAAGGGCTTATAGAGCCCAAAGGAAGAGTAGATGCCCCCGGAAGACCGATGCTATATGGCACTACGCCTGATTTTCTTCGTGTTTTCGGTATCAATTCGGTAGCAGAGCTTCCTGACGTATCCGAGATCGGACACGTAGTCGGCAGCTTTGAAAATATGACTATTGACGAAATAAGCGAAAATGATCCTCAAGGTGAGCAAGCGAGCGATCCTCACACATCGGACGAGAATGTAAATAACGCATAGGATCATATTCGATACAGAGGTGAGAATTTGACGATCTTCCTTATTATACTCGGTTCTCTTCTCTTCCTCATATTCTTGATCATGCTGCTTCAGGTCAATGTGGTGATCGAGGCGAAGAGTGCTGTGCTGTTTTATCTTAAAATACTATTTATCAGGATCCCCCTCTTTCCGTCAAAATCCAAGCAGCCTCGTTTAAAGGATTATTCACCAAACAAGATCAAAAAGCGTGCAGAAAAGAAAAAAAGGAAAGAAGAAGCAAAGCAATATAAGAATCTGAAAAAGAAGCAAAAAAAAGAATCCAAACAGCACAGTCAAGAGACAAAATCGACCAAAAAACATTTATCTCCGGCAGACGTTCTCGAGATCATCGACCTTATCAGAGAGTTATCCAAAACTTTTTTTGCCAGATTTGGAAAAAGGCTGAAGCTCAAGCTGACGCGGATCCATATCACTGTAGGCGGAGAGGATGCAGCATCTACTGCTTTGACCTACGGAGCTATTGCGGGAGGCGTGTCCTGTCTATGCGGATTTCTTGATTCCATCTTAACTGTAAAGCCCAAAGCAGAAAAAGATATAAACGTCAGCGCTGATTTTACATCCGAGAGCATAAGCGTTGATATCAGCATAACCGCTTCGCTTCGTGTATGGCATGCACTCGACATACTGTTGTCGGTTGCTATAAGCTTTGTAAAGCAGAAATTTCTGAAAAACTAATATACTTCA
>JAZMZS010000123.1:0-3638 GCA_045586105.1 Eubacteriales bacterium
CACCTGCTTTATCGCAGGTGCGCCAACGGCATCCTTTTTTGTGACATATAATAAACCGAAAAAGAGCTTTTTCCTTCCATCAAATTGAATAATAATTATTTTTTATTTTGGTCAATATTACTATTGAATATTGTTTTTTCTTATGGTAGACTAACGCCGAAAAAAGAATATGAAATGATTTTCAGAACAAGACGCCGACTCTGCGGAGAGCAGAGTGAGTGAGGCGGCGTCTCGAGGTAAACAAACCGTATGGAGAGCAAGACTCTCGGGAGGAAACATGAAAATCAAAAACGATCAAAAAAACACGGATGAAGTACGAAGTAAGCACTGCTGCGAGCAGGATGCCGTAATTCTGAACGATCCCTTCAGAGGGTGCGTCTACCACGCAAACAAACGGCTGGACGACGCGTCTCTGAGGGAGCTTGGCGAGCGCATCCCCGAGGATGAGCGGCTCCTGTTCGTTATCGTAGGAGATCTGAGCATCTCATGCTCGTACGAGCGCAGTATGCTCGCGGTCACCGACAAGACCGTCTACGCCTTTGACAGCACGCTCAAGGGCGGAGTGAGAGCTATACCGATAAGCTCGGCGGGCAAGGCTTACGTCAAGAGATACTACGGCAACGCAATGCTCGTCATTACCGAGAAGAGCTCGGAGGACGGAGAGGATGCGGATGGCAGGGGTATCGACTTCATCCGTTTTTCGTACAAGGTCGCCGCTCTGTACGATGCGGCGGCGGCGTTCGTCTCTGCCGTATCTAAGGGTGCGGATATCGACGAGGAGATGCAGTCGGTCGAGGCGTGCTTTGAAAAGCAGTTCTGCGTCTGTCCGCGCTGCGGGCGCGCTCTTATCCGTGCGGGTGCCGAGTGCATCAACTGCCAATCGAAAAACAAAATGATAAAGAAGCTCGGCGCGTACGTGCTTCCGTACAAATGGAAGCTGCTCTTTTGTCTTTTTCTGTCCGTCGTTACTACGGCGGTCTCGCTCGTACCACCTTATATGACGCAGACGCTCGTGGACAAGGTGCTCCCCGAAAAACGTGCGGATCTTCTCGGCGTATGCGTGCTCGTACTGCTCACGACGCGTCTTATCCAATACGGCGTGGGTGCGGTACGCTCGTATCACCTGAAGATCACGGGAGACAAAATAGTAGCGGATCTGCGTAACGACGTCTACAGAAAGGCGCAGTCGCTTCCCATGCGATATTTTGACAAGACCTCGACGGGCTCGGTCATCACGCGAGTAAGCGGCGACACCTCGACCCTTCAGTCATTTATGATGAGAGTAACTCAGGAGGTCGTGGTACAGCTGTTTTTGCTCGTGGGAATAGTGATCATCATGTTCACTATGAACTGGCAGTTGACCCTGCTCTCTCTTCTGCCCGTTCCCTTCGTGGTCCTGGGCTCGAGGATATTCGGTAAAAAGATCGCCCCCTTCTACCGACGCATATGGAGGCGGTGGTCGGCGGTAACGAGCATTCTTGCAGACACCATCCCCGGGGTCAGGGTCATCAAGGCTTTTACCAACGAAAAGCAAAGCGCGGACAATTTCACCGAGTATAACGGCGAGTGGCTGAAGACCGATATCAGCGCGTCTAAGATCACGACGCTTTTCCCGAACATAGTCAACTTCGTCATAACCTGCGGATCGCTTCTCATATGGGGTATAGGCGGACAGCTCGTTATTTCCTCGCCGGATTTCGTTTCCCCCGGTCTTCTCGTTTCCTTTATCTCCTACACGTCGATGTTCTACGGTCCTGTCAACTTTTTCGCCAATTTCAACGACTCCTATCAGCACGCTCTTAATTCCGCAGAGCGCGTGCTTGACATAATCGACGCCGAGCCGGAGGTGGATTTCGGCCGCGGTCAGCATCCCGACCGCCTGCGCGGCAGGATAGAGTTTCGCGGAGTCAACTTCTCCTTTGACCGCTCGAAAAAGACCCTCTCCAACGTTTCGCTGACGATAGAGCCCGGAGACATCGTGGGTATCGTAGGAACGACGGGTGCGGGAAAGAGCACGCTGATAAACCTGCTGATGCGCTATTACGATCATTACGAGGGCGATATCCTCGTAGACGGCATAAATATCAAGGACATAGATATGCAGTTCTACCGATCCGAGATAGGCTACGTTCAGCAGGAGCCGATGATGTTCCACGATTCGATATTCGCAAACATCGCCTACGGCAGCCCTTCTGCCAAGATAGAGGAGGTCATCCACGCCGCCGAGGTCGCAAACGCACACGAGTTCATCGCGCGTCTGCCCGACGGCTACGACACCGTGCTCGGTGAGCGCGGAACGGGGCTCTCGGGCGGTGAGCGCCAGCGCATTTCGATCGCGCGTGCCGTACTCAAAAATCCTAGCATTCTGTTCTTTGACGAGGCTACGGCATCCGTAGACTCGGAGACGGAAAGCCTTATACAGGACGCGATAGAGAAGCTTATTTCGGGACGTACGACGCTGATGATCGCGCACAGACTCTCTACCCTCAGAAAGGCAAACAAGATAATCGTCGTGGACAAGGGCGAGATACTTGAGATGGGATCTCCCGAGGAGCTGATGGAGAAAAAGGGCAAGTATTACAAGCTCATACAGATCCAGACGATGTCCGAGGAGATAAACAAGACTAAAAAGGAAGAGAGGTTCGAGTAATGGCAAGAAATTACGTTGACGCAGATATGGCTCGGTTCAAAAAAAGCGGGCTTACCACGGTCGATATGGAGCTGTTTGACGGCAGAGTGTTCAAAGACCTCGAGCCTCGCAGGCTCTTCCCTCTCTCGGGAAAGGACAAGTATATCTCCCTGCTTGACGAAAAGGGAACCGAGACCGCGATCATACGTGATCTCGGCACGCTTCCTCCTTCCGAGCGCGAGCTGATCGAGCAGTGCCTTGGGGAATACTACTTCATTCCCAAGATCACGCGCATCCTCTCTCTCACCGAAAGATTCGGCATGATCACGATATCTGCCGAGACCGACCGAGGCGAGGTAAGCATAGAGCTCAAGGGCGTCGTGCACAGTCTCAAGCTCATACACGGCACGCGGGTGCTCGTCAGAGACGTGAACGACAACCGCTACGAGATCCCCGATATCACGCAACTCGACCCTCGCTCCGTACGGCTTATAGATTCCTACCTGTAATTATTTCGATCAAAAAAGGAGAACGTATATGAAACTGATATTTGCGATAGTAAACAACGACGACAGCGCTCACGCATCCTCAGCCCTTACAGAAGCAGGCTTCAGCGTTACCAGACTCTCCACCACGGGCGGCTTTCTGATGGTCGGAAACACGACCTTTCTCATAGGAACGGAGGATTCCGAGGCGCAGAAGGCGATCGATATCCTTAGATCCCATTGTAACACGAGAATGCAAAAAAGCCCCTCGACCGCCGCTTACGGCAGGGGGCTGAACCATATGAGTCTGCAGGAGGATATCAAGGTCGGAGGCGCGACGATATTCGTGCTTGACGTCGAGCATATGGAAAAGATATAAGACAAAAAAACGAATGTACAAGAAAGCGACTGACGGCACTCTGCTGCGCGCAAACGATGAAGGTTGCTCCGCGTAGGGGATGGGCTTGTCCCATCCCGTTATTTTGTGCTGTATCGCGGTAGGGGACAAGCCCCTACCCTACGAA
>JAZMZS010000124.1:0-2091 GCA_045586105.1 Eubacteriales bacterium
TGAACGAACAATACGCACCAATTTCGGTTTGTAATATGCCTATGGACGGGTCATTCATGAATAGACCCTACAAATAAACGGTGGGTATGCTCTCTCCCGTACGTTCAGCACAAACCATACGGCTACGGATGACCGTACACGACCGATGTAGGGCAGGGGCTCGCTCCTGCCGAAAACCAACAGTCTCGCACGGAGGTGCGGCGGGAGATGAACCCCCGCCCTACGAATAAATCCAACGCCTCGCACTGATCCATTCGGGTACGTATGAACTTCACCTATATAAATTTCCATACTACAAAAGCCACACCCTTATAAGTGTGGCTTTGTATATTGTTATCTATCAGTCGCCGTATCTCTTGATGATCTCGTCCTGAGTGGAACGTCCGATCTCGATGAACTTCTGGCTGTAGCCGCCGACTCTTACGATAAGATTACCCCAATCCTCGGGATTCTTCTGAGCCGCGATCATATCCTCCTTGGAGGCTGTGGTGATCTGAGCAAGCTGACCGCCCATCATCATGAACGCCTTGATAAGACCTGCGACCTTAGCGCGGGACTCAACGGTCTGCATAAGCTCGCGGGGGAAGAGAACGTTACAGCCGGAGCCGCCAACGCCAAGCTTCAGGGGCATACGGGAAACGGAGAGAAGCATATTGGTAACACCGCTCTTGTCGGAGCCTGTGCGGGGACCGATGGTGTTTCCGAGAGGCTCGCCTGCAAAGCGGCCGTCGGGCATCGCACCTAAGTTGCGTCCCATGCTGATACCGCCCTCAAGGAGAGAGCAAGCGCCGGTGAATACGCCGCCGCGGCGGGATGTGTACTTACCGATCTCAGTCCAGTAGTGCTCCAGAACCTTTGCGGACATAGCGTCTGCCTCTTCGTCGCCGTTACCGTACTTGGGAACTGCGAGAAGCATCTGTCTTATTTCCTCATAACCCTCGAAGTTTGCCTTGAGCGCTGCATCAAGCTCTTCAAGGGAGATCTTCTTCTCATCATATACGAGCTTCTTCATAGCGTAGAGAGAGTCACCGACAGTACCGTGACCGCCTGTTTCGATACAACCGTAGTTGTAGATGGTACCGCCGTCGTCCATGTTAAGACCACGCTCGATACAAGCCTCTGTCATGCAGGACTTAACAAGCTTCGCAACGTTTGCGTTACGGATGTCAACACCCATGTTGCAAAGGTCAAGGTGAATTCTTGTAAGATATTCGATCTGTGCGGTATAAGCGTCCCACAGCTTGTCGAAGGTGTCGAAATCGGTGAGACCGCCAAGGTCAAGACCGAGCTGGAGGCCGTTGTTGCCCAGGTCGCGGCCGTGGTTGAAGGTGATCTCAAGGATCTTTGCAAGGTTGATGGATCCGTCCTCGCATCCGAAGTTACTCTTACCGGGGATCTCGATTTCCTGACAGCCGAGAAGTGTGTAGTCTCTTGCGTCCTCGATCGGCACGCCGTATTCCATAAGACCTTCGATAACGTTCTTGTCACTTGCAACGGTGGGGTCGCTCATACCCTCGCTCCAAAGAGTTACCGCAAGCTCAAGAAGGTCTGCGGGAGTGTTCTCGTGAACGCGGAAGGAAACGCGGGGATGTACGTCGTGAAGGGTACGGATGGTCTGAAGGACAAGATATGAGATCTCGTTGGAGGCGTCTGTACCGTCCTCGGGCTTAACACCGCCGATAACTACGTTGTGGCTTCCGTGCTCCCAAACTTTCATGATAAGCTCGGCGATCATTTCGTGATCCTCGCGGCTTCCTGTCCAGAAGGGATAGAGATACTGGTCGAAACGTCCTACGCAGTCTACCCAGTCCCAGAGAGCGTATCCCCACATCAGCTGACCTGCCTGATGGAGAGTCTTAGGTGCATCCCATGCGATTGTTCTCAGGTTCTCTGCGTTGCGGAGAAGCTCCTTGCTCCATTCGGGCTCAGCTGTCTTTGCAGCTTCCTCACAAGCGTCTGCATACTGCTTGAACCACGCTGAAAATCCTTCCATTACGATACGGCAAGCCTTATAAAAATCCTTTTTCTTCTTGTTGCCTTCGGGAGTGATGGAGTCGTAGTAGCGTATGTGCTCGATAGTACCGCCGATAC
>JAZMZS010000125.1:0-7591 GCA_045586105.1 Eubacteriales bacterium
GAAGGGAGCATTTCACGCACCGTAGGTGCATCCTTCCCACCTACGGCGAAGCCCACATCATTTGTTCGTAGAACAAAAAAATAAACACACACAGGAGACCGGCATGGCATTAAAAAGAGTAGTAACAGATGACAGGATCAACCTCATGGAGGATGACAAATGCATTCTTTCGGTTACCGAGAGGATTGAGGACGGCAAGGTCGCAATAAAGCTCGAGGGCGGAATGCGCTCGGACACCGAGCATGAGCTTCTTGACGAGCTTGTTGCCTTCAGCACGCTCGGGCTTAATATCGAGATAAACATGTCGGGAGTGGAATACATATCCGCCGCGGCACAGCAGGTCCTGCTTGCAGTTCAGCAGAAGATGGACGAGCTCGGACGTGGAAGCATGTCGATCCTCGGACTTACGCCTGTGCTCAGAGAAGAATTCGAAAAGACAGGTCTTTCCGAGCTTCTTCTGATAGAAGACTGAGAGGGGGATCGGTATGAATTGCAGAATTGCCCCCTATGAGGGAATAAGACCCTACATATTCTTCAGCTACTGCCATCGGGACGAGGAGGCGGTCATTCCGATAATCGAACACCTCGCAGAGGAGGGGTACAGAGTTTGGTATGACGACGGCATCCACCCGGGGGATGACTGGCTGGAGGTGATCGCAGACCACCTCAACCGCGCCGAGTGCTGTCTGTCGATGCTGACGCCCGCAGCCTCGCAGTCGCACAACTGCCGAAACGAAACAAACCTCGCAATGGAGCTCGGAAAGCCGGTAGTTTCGGTCCTGCTCGAGGATTTTTCGCTTTCCCTGGCGGTAAGACTGCAGCTCGGAGCGAGCCAGTTTGTCAGAAGAAGCGACTATGCAGGAGATGAAGAATTTTACGCAAAGCTGCTTACGGCTTCCGTGTTTGAGCCCTGCCTCGGAGAAAAGGCAGTACTCATACAGCGCGATCCCGGCAAGGACGAGGCGAGAGAGAAGCTTATGACCGTGCGCCTCACCCGTGAGGACTACGAATTTATAAACAACCGCGAGGAGAACGCGCGGGAGCTGGAGAGGCTTCGCACCGAAAGAGAAAAGCTCGAGGAGCTCTGCCGCGAGGCACAGCGCCGTCAACAGGAGCTCGCCGAGGCGAAGGAGCAGTCCGAGAGAAGATACAATGAGGAAAGGCAGGCATGGATCTCGCATGGAGAGGAGGAGCAGAAGCGCCTTCTTGCCGAGTGGGAGGAGATAAAGCGCCTGCGCCGAGAGACCGAGGAGCACGAGAGACAGTGGAAGGAAAAGGAGGAGCGCTTCCTCTTTGATGCAAAAAAAGAGGAGGAGGACCGCCTTGCCCGTGAGGAGGAGGAGAGAAGGTGCCTTCTTCGCGAGCGCGAGGAGATAGAGCAGCTTCGCCGTGAGCTTGAGGGAAGAGAAGCACAGCGCGCCGAGAGGGAAGCTGAGGAGCAGGCGCGCAGAGAAGCGGAGGACCGTGCGCGCAGAGAAGCCGAGGAGGCAGAGCACAAGCAGCTTTTGCGCGAGAGGCAGGAGATAGAGCTTCTGCTCGAGGAAGCAAAGCAGCTCGAGGAAAAGCGCCGCGAGCGCGAGGAGAACGAGCGCGCCGAGCGTGATGCAGAGGAATATGAGCGGCTGCTCCGCACCAGCGAGGAAAGAGAGGAGCTGCGCCGTGAGCGCAGCGAGCTTGAGGCTCTCCGCCGTGAGACTAAGGAGCAGGAGGAGCTGATAAGAAAGCGGGAAGAGCAGGACAGAGCCTACCTTCTCGAAAAGCAGGCGGAGATCGACCGCCTCTACCGTGAGATAGAGGAGAAGGAAGCCCGCAGGCAGGAGCGCGAGCGCCTTGACGGAATGCGCAGGGATGCGCAGAAGCAGGAATGGATCGAGCGCGAGCGCGCCGAGCACGAGCGCCTTGCCCGTGAGCGTGAGGAGATCGAGCAGATGCGGGCGGAGGCTGAGGAGCGTGAATTGACCTACCGCCGTCAGCGCGAGCAGGACGAGCAGCGCCGTGCCGCCGAGGAAAGGGAAAGAGAAGCGAGAGCCGAGCAGGAGGCTCAGCAGCTTAAGGAAAAGAGAGACGAGATCGAGCGTCTCAGAGAGGAGCTCAAGCAGAGAGAGCGCCAGCATCTTGAGGTACTCGAGGCTGAGAAGAACGAGCTCGAGCGCATAAAGGAGGAGCAGAAGCAGACAGAGCAGAAGGGCGACGAGCCCGCACAACAGCAAATGCCGGCACAAAATAAGCCCGTCGAGCCCGAGGCTTCGGCACAGACCGAGGAAAATGAAGCGGAGAGCACGGAAGCGGAGGACGGAGCGACGACCATTCTCTCCCGCGCGGAGGAGCAGGTGAGCTTCCCGTACTGCGCTCTGATAGACGTAAAGACGAAAAACGTGTTCTACAGCTATAACAAGGTGCTGAGGATCGGCAGAAAGAAGGGCGAGTGCGATCTTGCTTTCCCCTCGGACAGCGCGATCAGCCGCCACCATGCCGATATAATCTGCTCACCCGTCGGAGCGTATCTTGCGGATGCCCATTCGGCAAACGGAAGTCTGGTCAACGGCGAGCCTGTAGGACAGGACAACAAGGTACTGCTTGATGACGTTTCTGTGCTGAGATTTCATAACGTGGAGCTTGTGTTCATCAGCGGAAAGGGACTGAGAAGCGTGTTTGAGGAAGGGAAGCTTCCGATACTTCGCCAGACGGGAAGCGATAATTACATGATCCTCTCCGAGGGCGTGCACACGGTCTCCCGTTACGGAAGGATGACAGGCGGATATTTCTCGGATACAGCCATCAGCCGTAAGCATGCAAGTCTCACGGTAAAGGGCTCGGACGTTATCGTAGTCGATCTCGGCTCTACCAACGGCACCTTTATCAATGATGTAATGATCGAGCCGAACAAGGAATACATGCTTCCCGCAGGAGCATCCCTTTGTGTCGGAAAGACCGTGCTTGTGCACGAGATACTTGAGCTTAAGGAAGGAAAGGTATGATCACAAAGAGAATTCTTGCAATCACGCTGACCGCGGCGGCGCTCATGCTGTGCTCGTGCGGTCTGCTTGAGGAAAACGGACCCGACAAGGATCTGCTCGGGGATATAAACAAGGGGGAAGCCGCAGACAGCACCGGTGTCTCCAATACGGTCGGTCACAAGGTGCTTTATACGGCTGCCGCGGGCGGTCTTAACATTACCGTGTTCGACGACAAGGAGCTGCTTTTGGAGGGTGCGGATGTTCCCGGAGATATCATCAAGGACGACAGACGTCTCGGCTCTTATATCTCCTCGGGAGGAATCAACAGCCTCACTCTCGGAGAGGGAGTAACGAGGATAGAGGACAAGGCGTTCTCGGGCTACAGCTTTCTTGAGAAGGTCACGCTCGGCCATGATGTGAGCGTGATAGGGAACTACGCCTTTGAGAACTGCACCAAGCTCACCGACGTCAGCTTCGGCGAGGGCGTGAGCGAGATCGGCAGGTTTGCCTTCTCGGGGTGCACAGCACTCGGTAACATTTCGCTCGGGGACGGCGTTAAGAGCATCGGCGACAGCGCCTTTTCCCTCTGCACCGCACTCAAGGACGCCGATATAGGAAGCGGCGTGCAGAGCTTCGGCTACAATATATTCTCGGGCTGCGGGGCGCTTCATACCCTGAGCATCGGCTCGGACGTTGCCGCATCCGCATTCAAGGGGTGTACCGCGCTTGATACGGTGACCCTCAAGCCCACGGTAAGGAAGCTCGGCGACCATGCGTTCTTCGGCTGCAGCGCCCTTTCGATAGTGAACTGGTCGGAGAAGCTTAGCGAGATCGGCGCATCCGCATTCAAGGGGTGCACCGCGCTTATGAGCGCAGAGCTTCCCGACGGAACGGAACTTGTGGACAGCGAGGCGTTCTTTGGCTGCACCGCGCTCGAGAGGGTGAGCATTCCGTCATCGGTGACCCTGCTCGGCAGAGCGGCATTTTCGGGATGCACCACGCTAAAGGAGCTCAGGATAGCCGAGGGAGGAAAGCTCGAGCTCGGAGTAAGCGTGCTCGAGGGCTGCAGCGCCATCGAGAAGATAACCCTCCCCGAAGGCGTGCACACGATATCGGACAAGGCGTTTTGCGATTGCACCGCCCTCAGAGAGATCCTCCTCCCCAAGGGAATGAAAAAGCTCGGCTACGGGATCCTTTATAATACCCCGTCCCTGCGAAAGATCAGATTTGCGGGCAACAACGCCGATTGGTGGAAGATCGACACGATAGACAACAAATGGAGCGATAACGCAGGCAAGACCTCGGTCAGCGAGTGGAACGCGAAGGCAAAGTAAGAAGTAAGAAGTAAGGAGGATTTTCGCTTGTGCGAAAATCGAATTTATTTTAAAAGTGAAGCCTCACCCCCGCTCAGGATGACGCGTATTCTGACCCCGGCTGAAGCACAAACCACCGAACCAATACTTTCATCACCTACCATTTACCCATACGCGGAGAAACAACAATGAATGACAGCATAACAGAGCTCGCGCTGAGCGGGACGGATTTTTACATAACCGAATATGAAAAGGACGCCTGGCGTGTAACGTCGGGGTGCGTGCTTGTGTTTGTTGTTCCGTGGAAGAACGGCGCACCCGGGCGCAGGCTGCTTCTCTGCGAGGCGGAGACGGGCAGGATAATCCCCTCCTTTGTCTACAGGGACAAGAACTATGACAGCTGGCGTTTTCTGCTCATGGCAAAGGAGGATGCGACCCTCGTCTGCATGAAAAACAGCGTTACGAGCATCCTGCAGCGGAATTTTGCGAGGCATGCGGGTCTCGATCAGTACGAGCAGGAGGGCTTTTTTGGGAGCGTATGCGATTTTTACCACAGAGAGGATCTGAAGGACGACGTTTACATCGGCAGAGGCGTGCGCAGCGGTCCTAAGGTGGACATCAGCACCTTCGGCATGATAAAGGGAGCCTTTGATTCGAACAGAGAGCCCCCGTCATCCTCCGACCCCGTTTACAGAACGGCGGTGTATGCTCTTTCCTCTATGAAGATGACCCCCGCCGACATCACGCGCATCAGCCGCGACAAGAACGGCAGGATCGCGATCGAGGCGGTCATGGCTTCCTCGAACGCCACCTGCAGAAGGATACTTTTAGAGCCCGGCTGGCATAAGCAGGACATCGGCGTGATCGTCGGAAACATCGACGGAAGCCCCGTGTGCTGTGTTCCGAAGGGACGTGCATCATATACGATATTTTTCGGGGAGCGCGGCGAGAGCCGTCCCCTGACGGCAGAAATTGCAAAAACGGTAGACCCGAGCGCGTTTTCGGTCGGCAGAACGCTCCCTGCACGAAAACTGAGGCTTCGCGACGTTATCTCGTTCTGTGCTTCTTCAATGCGCGCGGGAGATGTGATGATGATGCTTCTGCTCTCGCTTGCGGGCGCGGTGATAGGCGCGCTTCTGCCCACCCTCAACCAGAAGGTGTATGACGAGTATATACCGCTCGGCGACTACGGGGTGCTTTTGCAGATGTGCGTGGTGATAGGCTCCTTTATGATAGGAAATCTGCTCTTCGGCACGGTGCGTAAGCTTGCCGAAACGAGACTTTCCTCACGTGCGGCGTACGATCTGCAGAACGCCGTCTACCATAGGGTGTTCAGGCTTCCCGAACGGTTCTTCCGCCAATATGACAGCGCAGATCTGGCGGGAAGGATATCGGACGGTACCTCGATAGTTCTCAGCTTTGTCAACACCTTTGTCATCAGCGGAACAGCGACCCTGTTCTCGGCGGTGTACCTGTGGAGAATGTTCAGATACAGCGCGCGCCTTGCATGGTGGTCGCTGCTTATGATAGCGGTATATGCGCTTTTTGAATACCTGATCAACCGCATCACGATGCGCTTTGACGACCGTATCGAGCAGGAAAAGGGAAGAGCAGAGGCGAAGCTCTATCAGTTTCTGTGCGGTATAGAAAAGCTCCGCATGGCGGGCGTCGAGGACAGAGCGGTATACGAATATCTCGTTCCCTATACACGGGTGCAGAGAGAGCAGATAAAGAAAAACCGCATAGAAGCGGTAAACACGGCGTTCGATGCGGTAATTACGACTGTATTTTCGATGATAATGTACTATATCATCACAAAAACGAAGACCGACGTTTCGATCGGCGCATTTATCGCCTTCAATACGGCGTTCGGTGCATTTTCGGGCGCGGTCATGCAGTACACGGAGGGTCTGATCTCCACGTACAGAATGCTGCCCTCATACAAGCGCTTCCGCCCCGTGCTCGAGCAGGCGGAGGAGAATGAGGAGGGCGGTGATATTCCCGAGGAGATAACGGGAGACATCACTCTCGAGCATGTGCATTTTGCATACAGCGAAAATACCCCCGACGTGATCACCGACCTTTCGCTTCATATAAGAGCGGGCGAGTATGTGGGAATAGTAGGAAGCTCAGGCTGCGGAAAATCCACCCTTCTCAAGCTCCTGCTCGGCTTCGAGACCCCGCGCACGGGACAGATCTGCTATGACAGAGCGGACATCCGCACCCTTGACAAGCGGGCGCTGAGAAGAAAGCTCGGTGTCGTTTTGCAAAACGGCAGACTGATCTCGGGCAGTATTTATGAGAACATCACGATAACAGCCCCCTGGGCAACGATGTCGGACGTTCAGAGAGTGGTCGAGGCTGTCGGACTTGCTGATGATATTGAGGCGATGCCGATGGGACTTCATACCATGCTCAGCGAGACCTCAAACACGATCTCGGGCGGGCAGATGCAGAGAATACTTATAGCGAGAGCGATAATATCCTCTCCTTCCGTGCTGATATTCGACGAGGCGACGAGCGCCCTTGACAATATCACACAGGCGGCAGTCTGCGAGAGCCTCGATAAGATGAACGTAACGAGAATAGTCGTCGCCCACAGGCTGAGCACCATCAAGAACTGCGACAGGATCATCGTTCTGTCAGAGGGCAGGATCGCAGAAACGGGAAGCTACAGCGAGCTCATGGAGCGGAAGGGGCTGTTCTTCAGGCTTGCATCAAGACAGATAGCGGACACGGAATGAAGGAAAACAGATACCTTCGGCGGGTGAAGTTCTACCTTCGGCGGAGTAAGGGAAGATTGATTATAAAAGTGACGAAACAGAGCGTAGCAAACTAACGACGTTACTTTTATCTCCCGCTCAGATAAGAGAGACCCCAAATCTTTGATTTGGTTGGTCGAACTTTAAGTGACACCCCAAAACTTGTTTTGGTTGGTGGAACTTATACATGCGTAGTCGGAATGCATGCGAGCGAAGCGAGTCGCTTCCTTCGGTCGGGCAACCCCTCCCTCGAGGATGACAGGCGGGGGAGTGGTTGACGCTAAAACACTACGGAGCGACCTCATCCACCGTGTACCACGGTCCCCCTGTCTCGCTGCGGCTCGGTCACGCTCGGGCTCTGACAGCCGTTTAGGCTGTCATTCACTCCCCTCGCGCGCTGCGCTTCCCACCGGGGAAGGCTATGCTACGCTCAAGCTCGTCGCTTACTGCTTCGAGCGCACCGCGCGAGCTTGGGGCAAAGAAAAAGCGCCGACCAAAGCGGTCGGCGCACATAATTTCGTTTTATCCTTACCATTTTTCCTAAAAGGTTTAGGAAGGG
>JAZMZS010000126.1:0-8123 GCA_045586105.1 Eubacteriales bacterium
AGTTGAATTACTAAGTTGTCTTCCTAAGACCGCTTGGCCTCCGACTTTGCCAATTCCGCCACGCCCGCGTTATTATGTTTTAGCGCTCCCCGGCTTCTTTACGCGAGCCAAACGGATACGCAACATTGGTATTTTACCACACATGATCTGATTTGTCAATGAAAAATAAGAAGAAATGAACGAGAATAAAGTCATTCGACTTCTATTTCGTCATTTTTTTATCAACAAGGCAAGAAAAAACGGAGACGCCTTTACCGCATCTCCGTTTCGATCTGTTATTACTGCTCTATATCCTTATTAAGCCCCGCCACTTCGTCAACGGGTAGAGATATAACGACGCCGTGAGCATCGCTCTGTATACCGCATTTATCGCTGATAGCTTTCATTATAGCTACCTTATTCTCCTTAGTAGCGAGAATAAGCACGATCTCTCTTTCCTGCTGTATCGGAATACCCCAGAAGCGCATCGACTCCTCGTTTTCCACTCTTCTTGAATGGAATACCGTACCGCCGCTTGCTCCTGCAGGCTTTGCGGCTGACATTACGTCCTCTGAAAATCCCTGGTTGACGAACGCCATTATCATTGTATACTTGCTATCCATGTTATCACCTTCATTATTACTATCTGTTTGAGTATCGATAGACTGCATCATACGGGTCAAGCCTGCGGTTGCAGCAGACAACGGAACGGTAAACGCAACTCCGGTATTCGGAGTTCCGAGATAGAGTCGGTTCTGCATCTTTTTAAGGGTAGCATCGGCAACGCTCTTTGGCAGCAAGCTGAGAAGGACCGTCTTGTCTATACCGCCGAAGCCAAGAATATCAACGACTTCCCCCAATGCCGTTCCCATTGCAGAAACGCGGTACTGTATCGGAAGCTTAGATTCGGCAAAGAGTGCTTCGGCTCTTCCCGCCAATTTTTGAGATACTATAAGGAACGCAAGCCTTACCTCGGGGTTCCTTCCTTCGAGCTTCATGCACCCACCTCCTCAAAATCTACGATATCGTCACTATCGGCAAGCATAGCAGCGTTGACGACGATAGCCTTGCGTATCTTATCCTTCTTATAGTTGTAAACGAGTCCCATTATCTGAATTGCTATCAGAGGGGTAAGTGCAACGAGAGCGACGACGCCGAATGCGTCCGTCATCAAATTACCTCCCACTGCAATACAGGTACCGATGCTGAGAGGCAAAAGGAAGGTCGAGGTCATAGGTCCGCTTGCAACTCCACCCGAGTCAAACGCTATACCGACGAATATCTTGGGAACGAATCTCGACATAACAAGTGCCACGATATATCCGGGAATTATTATCCATCCAATAGGAATTCCCGTAAGGATCCTCAGCATTGCAAGTCCGACCGATATAGATACACCGAGGGACATTGCGCGGTTCATCGTTTTTACTGAAATTGCACCGTCCGTAACGCTCTCGACCTGGTGGTTGAGGACCTGAATGGCAGGCTCGGCTTTTACTATGTAGTAACCGATGAGCATTCCGATCGGAACGAGCACCCAGTTATATTCAAGCTCGGCAAGAGCACTTCCGAGAGAAGCACCGACGGGAGCAAAGCCGATATTTACCCCGCAAAGGAAGATGAAAAGTCCGACGAAGGTATAAAATATACCGACTGCAATCTTCTGCACCTGTCTCTTCTTAAATCTGCGGCTGACCAACTGAAAGAGTATGAATACGCCTATGATCGGAGCGAGGGATATAGCCACTTCCTCGGCGTAATGAGCAAATCCAAGTCCAAACTCACGCGCTACCTGCTGAGTATTCTCGACGTCGGGGATGTGAGTAAGTCCGACGTCAGCGCCCGTAGGTCTGAAAAAGCACCCAAGGATCATAACGGCAAGTATAGGTCCGACGCTTGACAGAGCAACGAGACCAAAGGAGTCACTGGCGGCGTTCTTGTCGGAACGAACCGATGCAAGACCGACACCGAGTGCCATGATAAAGGGTACCGTCATAGGACCCGTGGTAACTCCGCCCGAGTCAAATGCCACCGCAAGAAATTCCTTGGGGACGAAGAACGAGAGAACTATAACTACTGCATACAAAACGATCAAAAGCAACGAAAGGTTGATCTGATATCTTATTCTGATAATAGCAAGAGCAAGGAACATCCCTACGCCGACAGCTACCGTAAGTATCATAACGAGATTGGGAACCGATGGCACCTGCTCCGCAAGAACTTGAAGGTCGGGCTCGGAGATCGTTATTATAAGCCCCATGATAAAACCGATAAGGACGATCAAAAGTGCCGATTTCGTTCTCGATATCTGAACACCGATGCCCTCTCCGATACGGGTCATCGCCATTTCAGCGCCAAGCTGGAAGAATCCCATACCGAGAATAAGAAGGACCGAGCCAACGAGAAACATAAAGACGCTTCCAAGATCCATCGGAACGAGAAAGATACTGATAAATAGGACTATACCCGTTATAGGAAGAACTGCCGCCAAGGATTCAAGCACTTTTTCCTTTAACTTGGGGTTGATCTGAAACTGCACGGGCTCACCTGCCTTTTTAATTCTACAGTATTATTATAACAGTTTTTACATTACAATGCAAGACGCAATAATCCACACAATCAATCGAAATAAACACGCCGTTTTTCGTCACTGTGGCTCAAAAGTGAGTAATATCAATACTTTTTCATACGTGCGTATCCGCATCGAAGACACAGCGGCTCACTGACGCGTCGGCGCTCGAATGACGATCTCAGCTCTTTTGCCTTCTCCGATTCGAGTATCTCGGATAAGGACTGCTCAAAGATATTTCCAAGCGGGATATCACCCTCGGCATCAAGACAGCAAGGCACTACTGTTCCGTCGCAAAGCACGCCTATCTGATCCCTCAGCCCGTAGCAACTGATATTTCCCTCTCCGACCGGTGCATTCATATCAGGCCAATCGAATTTTTCTCCCCATTCCACAAAAGCATGCTCCGCTATTTTAAAGCCGGAATAGGTCTGCTTCCACTCATCGGGAAAATACTCTTTGACAGCAGAAAGGATATCCTCGTTGAAGTCATCCTTCCCTCCTCTGTTCCAAAGTCTGAGAACACATACGATCCCCTTATTTGCCGCATCCCGGCAGAAACTGAGACAGCTGTCAAGATATTCGCTCATACTGCCTGCATTATCGTTAGCCTCAAAGGAATGGAGAGATATACTCACCTTCCACAGTGCCTTTGAGCTGAGAAGAATTTCCTTTTTCTCTCCGAGCAGAGTGCCGTTGGTGGTTATTATTACCTTAAAACCGAGCTCATGCGCAATTATCAGAAAGCGCTCGAGCAAGGGATGGATGAGCGGCTCACCCAAAAGATGAAAATATAAATACCCGCAATAGGGTCTGATCTCGGACGCCGCCCGTTCAAATTCCGCCTCTGTCATCATGTGAGGCGGGCGCTTTGTGCCGTGGCAAAAGCTGCAGGAAAGATTACATATATTACTTATCTCCAGGTATGCTTTCTTTAACATTTTGCTCTCCTACATCTGATATGTTCTTAGTATAACAAACATTATGACCCCTGTCAAGTTCCGCAGCCGCCCAAAGAATTCATCGAAAAACGAATTTTTTATGACTGTTTTCTTTCAGGCAAATATTGACTAACAGAACAAAAAATGTTATCATCTTTTTAATAGCAAGACTTACTCATATTAAATGCAACATTAGAGGTGTATATGAAAAAAGGATTACTATCGGTGCTGATCATAACTGCTCTTCTTTGCACGGCTCTGTCGCTTTGCGCTTTTGCTGCGCTCAAAGGGGATGCCAACGGGGACGGCGTTTTCGCAAATGATGATCTGAGCACGCTTATCATCTTTCTATCGGGAGGCGCAGAAGGCTCTCGGAAGGATGAGCTTGATATTGACAATAACGGAAAGATAAATAACAGAGATGCTATAGAATTTATACAGAGGCTTGCAGGCTGGAGCTCTGCGGCAGGTATGGTGACAGAGATCCCGACGGCTTCCTTCCCTTCTGTCTCAGAGTATAGCTCCGTATCCTATTACGTAAGCCATGCAAGCGGCTCGGACACCGCCTCCGGCATGAGCACGAGCGAGCCTGTAAAAACGCTTGACCGGGCATATGCACTCGCCGAAAAGAGCGGAGCGGAGGCCGCAAGGATCATACTTACCGACACTTATACGATGACAGGCAGCTTCAACGAACCCTCTCATAAGGTCAACGTCACGCTTTCGGCGCAAGGCGGTAAGCTGATCATGAACGGAAACTACCGTTATGTGCTCAGCGGAAACACCTCCTTCGAGAATATTATAATTGAATACAAGAGCACTATCAACTTTGTCGCAAACTACAACTACATTACCTTTGGCGACGGCGTTGAGTTGAAGCAGACGGCAAGCGGAAACGGCGCTTATGTCGTGGGCGGATATCAAAGCCCCGCATCCAACGTTGATCTGACAAAGAATTCGCACATAAGAATAAACAGCGGTGAATTCTGGGCAGTCATCGGAGGATCGCGCCAGAAAGCATCAAATGCGAGCGAGCTCGCATTCACAGGCTACAGCTATATAGAGGTCAACGGCGGTAAGATAGCCACCCTGTACGGAGCGACCGCCTCCAACCACACCCTCAAGGATACATACATCAAGATCAACGGCGGTGAGATAAGCACGCTATGTGCTGCAGGAGAAATTACACGTTCTCTGACAGGAAATGCTATGATCGAGCTCAACGGCGGACAAATCGATTTTCTCAACGTAAACAACGTTCTCGGAGATGCGACCGTAAAGCAGACAAACTGCGATCTGCGCACTGCTAATGTTTCCTATTACGATCTGAATATCAAAAGCAATGCGCAAGCAGCCGGCAAAAGCAAAATATTCGTATATCCCGACGGAAAATACACCGAAGCTGCCCTGCTCGATCTTTCGATAAAGTTTGATGCGGCAATTACCCACAGCGCATACAACTCCGAGACGAAAGCCGCGGGAACGGTACTCTATGTAAGCGGCGACGGAACAGGCACGGGAAAGGAACCCGAAGATCCTACCACATTCCAGAATGCACTTAAGCAGATCAAGGACAGCGGTGTGATCGTGGTCACATCACCTGTTGCCGTAGATTCATCCTTCTCCTATTCTCATTCGGGCAGGGTCACACTAACATCGAAATTCAACGGCGTAAATTATGCAAGGACAAATGATGCGGCACTCGTGTTCTCTACAAACTTCACACTCGGCGGAGAGACTGTGCTCGAGCATATTGAGATACAGAGCACCGCAAGCTACAGATCCATCTATTGCGCAAACCACCCCGTCACCATAGGCGAAGGAGTGGTATGTCTCAAAACAACAGAGGAAGCAAACTACATGTCTGTCATGGGAGGCTCAAACAAAGCATGCTCAGATGCGCAAAGCTCGCTTGTGATAAACAGCGGAACCTGGCAGAGAGTACGCGGAGGAGCAGCAGCAAACGGAAGCACCTATTACAGAGTTTCCCTCACCGTCAACGGCGGAAGGTTTGAGGAGGTACTTACACTCGGCTCGTCGCTCTCTCACAACGGTGACGTCGACGCTATGATCAACGGAGGGGTGTTCTTCGGCGGAGTTACTGCAACGGGCATTAACGGCGACACCCATACATTCGATTCAAATGTAACGCTAAATATAAACGGCGGTGTGTTCTATCAGTCGATCAAGGCATCGCAAAGCACCCTCGGAACATACAAGGGCAGCTATAAGGTGATAATAAACGGAGGCGAATTCTCACACCTCGTAAAGCTCACAGGCACAGAAGGACTGGCAGGCTCGATGAGCTCCGCTCTCAGCGGAAGTGTCGACATGACAAAAAAGGAGAGCGGCGTATATCATTTCTCAAATCCCGCACAGGGTGACGGTGCAGACCCATGGCTCTTCTATAATAACGGATATTACTATTATATAGCTACGGCAGGATCTGTACTCAGACTCAGACGTGCGGCAAACATCGGCGATCTTCCCCACGCAGAGACAAAGATCATCTATGATCCCGAGGACGGACAGATGTGGTCAAAGAATCTCTGGTCGCCCGAGATCCACTATTACACCGACGAGCAGATAGGCAAGGGCAACGGAGGCTGGTACTGCTATATAGCGTGCGACGACGGCAATAACTTAAACCACCGTATGTACGTCATAAAATGTCTTGACGGTAACGATCTTTTCGGAAGATGGGGCAATCCCGTGACGGGAGAGGTCAACGTACCGCAGAAGATCGAGGCCAAGGATATCCCCAATTTTGACAACACCTGGGCAGCAGGACAAAGTGCCATAACTATCAACGGCCAGATATATACGATGTACGTGACCGAAACCGGACGCGGCACCTCGGCATTCCATCAGACAATAAACATAGTCAAAATGACGAATCCCTGGACTATCACGGGACAGTCACACATAATATGCAAGCCTGAATACCAGTGGGAAATGAACGGATACGCTACCAACGGCACGAAATGGTGGCCTAAGGTCGTTGAAGGTGCTACCGCCGTATACGGTGACAACGGTGAAGTGTACATAATATACTCGGGCTCCGGGTATTGGACTACGAATTACTGCCTCGCTCAGCTCAAATATCTCGGCGGAGACCCGCTCGATATCAACAACTGGGAAAAATCACCCGAGCCTATCTTCTCCAAAAACGGACAGATAAACGGATGCGGTCACGCTTCCTACGTTACCGATACCTCGGGACAGAGATGGATATGCTACCACGCTTACACCGGTACAACTACCGACAGCGGCAGAGACGCCTTCGTCGAGCCTTATTCCGTAAATGCGAACGGCGTTACGGTAGGAAACGGCTCAAAGCACCCCGCAGACTATGCTACGGTCTACACGGCGAACGTCAATCCTATGTCGCTCAAGGAAAAAACGAGCGGATTTGGCGGCTGATAACCAAATACGTTTCAGATTTAACCTGCTTTTAACACAAATACGGTTTCCGACTTAACATTACTCGAGTAAAATACCGTTCGTAATATAAAATAACGAATGACTCATAACAGGAGGATGTATGGACTCAATACTTGGATTTTGGTCTCAGATGACCGCAAATCCTCTGCTCTTTATAGCAGTTACTCTTACTCTCGGAGTTATCCTCGTAAACGGCTGGACGGACGCGCCTAACGCTATAGCGACCTGCGTAGTGACCCGCTGTATGCCCCCTAAGGCGGCAATACTCATGGCGGCGGTCTTCAACTTCCTCGGCGTTTTCGTAATGACTCTGCTCAATGCGACTGTAGCCGAGACCATCACGAAAATGGTGGACTTCGGCTCTGATCCCGATCTTGCAATAATAGCGCTGAGCGCGGCGCTGTTTGCAATAGTCCTCTGGGCTACGCTTGCATGGGTGTTCGGAATTCCCACGAGCGAAAGCCACGCGCTGATAGCGGGGCTGACGGGCTCGGCGATAGCTCTGCGAGGGAATTTCGAGAGCGTAAACGGCGGAGAATGGATAAAGGTAATATACGGAATATTCATCTCCGTAATACTCGGCTTCGGTCTCGGATGGCTGGTATGCAAGGGCGTTACGATGCTCTTTGCAAAAGCAAACAGACCGAAGACCGAACCCTTCTTTCGCGGTGCACAGATAGCGGGGGCGGCTTCGATGGCGTTCATGCACGGCGCTCAGGACGGACAGAAATTCATGGGAGTTATACTTCTGTGCGTATACATGTCACACGGCGAGGCGCTCCCCTCTGACATAAGTATACCGATATGGCTCATGGTAGTGTGCTCGGTCGTTATGGCGGCAGGTACTGCAATGGGAGGCAAAAAGATCATAAAATCGGTCGGTATGGACATGGTCAAGCTCGAGAAGTATCAGGGATTTTCCGCAGATATAGCGGCGGCACTCTCTCTTCTCTTCTGCTCGGTATTCAGCCTTCCCGTATCCACCACTCACGCAAAGACGACGTCCATAATGGGCGTAGGTGCCGTTAAGCGCGTTTCCGCCATCAACTTCGGCGTAGTCAAGGAAATGGTACTGACGTGGGTGCTGACCTTCCCCGGATGCGGTCTGGTCGGATTTCTCATGACGAAGCTCTTCGTATTTTTATTTACCTGATATTAGTTAAACCGTTGTAAGTCGGAGGCCAAGCGGT
>JAZMZS010000127.1:0-6057 GCA_045586105.1 Eubacteriales bacterium
GTGCAATACGTCAGATCGATCGCGAGTCGTCGGCGATCACGTATGCAAATACGCGCCCTCGTCTTCGCCGCTCCATTCTTCGTCTGACGAAAAATCTGCGTCGCGAGGGAGCGAAGCGCGGCTGGGGTTCCCCAAATGATGCTTGCATCGTTTGGGGGTTCGCAGCGGCTGGGGTTCCCCAAATGATGCTTGCATCGTTTGGGGGTTCGCAGCGAAGGATCTGAGTCGGAGATCAAAGAAACGTTACTATTTCTTCCCGCTCGGATCCTTCACTGCGGCTGCGTCCCCGTTCAAGAATGACAGCGGGGTTGAAACGTTATACATAGCGGGATGTAGCTTTACCGAGTGCCGCCGGGAACCTTCTCACCGACGGGAAAACGGCGCTCTTTTGCGATTTGGAGGATAGTGCCTCTTTTGTGTGGGAAAGTTTGTTGTAATTTGAAGTTGTTTTTTGTATACTCATATCATAAAATACAAACAGATAGTAAGTCAATTTGCAGTCAAAAATCACAAAAATCCTATTGAACAAAGCAGTTGTATAATGTATAATATACGTATAGAGTAAGCATTGTACGGCTTCTTTTAATATTTTTTATCAAACGGAGGAAAAAACATGAAGAAATTTTTATCTCTTCTGCTTGTATGCCTTATGGTAGTACCTTTCGGCATGCTCGCAGGTGTCAGCGTAATGGCTGACGGCAAGACTGTGTACGTTTCCGATGCAGGAAACGACGCAAATGACGGTTCTGCTGCTGATAAGGCAGTTCAGACCCTTCCCAAGGCGTATCTCCTTCTCGGCGCAGAGGGCGGTACGATCGTTATCAACGGTACCGTTACTATCGTAGGCTACGAGAACAAGATGCCCGACCACACGGGTCTTGTTACCGTTAAGGGCGCTGACGCAAGTGCTAAGCTTGCTATCGGTGATGTCGAGACCAGATTCTTTACGGGCGGACCTACCAAGTTCACCGATCTTGCTCTTGATACTACCTCGGCAACCCTTCTCATTGTATACCGTTACCATGATATCGAGTTCACCGAGACCTTCACCAATGTTGATGGCGGTAAGGATGTTTTCCTCGTTGCAGGACAGACCGCAAACGATGTCAAGGCTGCATACGGATATACTCCCAAGAGCTGCAATATAACCATCAACGGCGGTAAGTGGGCTGAGATGGCGTTTGGTCCGAGACAGGGACTTAATTACACCGACGAGGCAGGCGCTCTTGCATCCAAGACCCCCGAGGAGTTCAAGGATATGAATATCGTTGCCACAATTGGCGGCACTGCTTCCATTAACAAGCTTTTCTTCACCTCTCGTTCCTACACCAAGACCGATCTTATCTATGCTAATTCCTCGCTGGTTGTCAACCTCATGGGAGGAAAGATCAACTTCTTTGCGGGAGTAAATGACCAGAAGACCAGAAATTGCGGCTATGAGAACGGTGTTACCATCAACATCGGCAAGGATTTCGATATTTCCAAGCAGTTCGAGGATCACGGTAAGAATCTTGATGCAAACAGATACGCATCAGACGTATTCTACGGTCTCTCCGGAGCATCCCTCTATAATCCCGATTCCACCACCTATACCGCAGATCTTAACAATGCAGTTCTCAACATAGACAAGGAAGTTTACGACGCAGTTATCAACAGCGGCAAGCTCCACACCACTCAGTTCAAGGAGATCAAGAGCTCTGACGGAACCGTAGCTCCCGCTCCCGAGACGACCGAGGCTCCCGAGACCACTAAGGCTCCCGAGACCACCAAGGCTCCCGAGACCACCAAGGCTCCTGCGGCTACCACCAAGGCTCCCGCACCCGCAACCACCAAGGCTCCCGACACCACTGCAGCAGCTCCTGTTGAGGCAGAGGGCGGAGTCAATATCGGTGTTATCATCGCTATCGTAGCTGTAGTAGTTGTTGCAGGCGTAGCAGTTGTTATCATCGTTAAGAAGAAAAAGGCTGCATAAGTCTGATACTGACAGATAAGACTACATAACCGAGAGGACGGCATAAGCCGTCCTCTTTTGTAACACAGAAAATTGCGCTGCGCCGATGCATTTTATGAACGATGATCACTATCACACATAATGCCTAAAAAACGTTAATCACCCAACATAATGCATATTGAAAAAACTGTGAATATAATGTAAAATAAATGTGTGTAAATATAATTCTTTATGGAGGTAAAGATATGAAAAAGTTTATTGCACTTTTGCTTGTATGCCTTATGGTAGTACCCTTCGGCATATTTGCATCTGTCGGCGTTTCTGCTGACGAGCCCGCAAAGACCGTATATCTCTCTGATAACGGAGCAGATATCAATGACGGTCTCAGCGCGGCAACCGCACTTCAGTCTATAGAGGCTGCATATGCGGCATTAGGTGACGATGGCGGAACCATCGTTATTGCAGGCACATTCACCCAGAAGGCACACATTCTTGCTGAAAAGCACACCGGTACGGTCACCATCACCGGTGCTGACGCAAGCGCAAAGTTCGTCGTAAGTGCTTCCTACCGTTATTTCATGGGTGGACCTACCGTATTTGACGGCTTTACGCTCGAGGCTAAGGCAGGAAGCTTCCTGCTGGTATGCCTTTACAATGACTTTACTGCTACCTCGGATTTTGTTATCGACAGAACCAAGGACGTAATGCTCGTTGTAGGCGGACAGAGCGACAAGAACTACTCTAAGGCACGCGGCTTTGATAAGGCTAAGGACGTTACCTGCACGCTTAACGGCGGTAACTGGCAGGAGGTCGTCGGCGGAATGAGACAGGGACTGAACGTTCCTACCGTTGATTCCTACGAGGTCAAGACTGCAGATGATTTTGCAGATCACACCGTAACCTTCAATGTCGGCGGCAATGCAGTGATCGCAAAGCTCTTTGCATTCACCCGTTCTGTAAGCAGCCAGGACCTTATAGCTCCCAATTCCTCTTGCACCATCAACCTCTTTGGCGGTAAGATCACACACTTCCTCTGCCACCTTGACCAGAAGGCAAGGGTTACGGGATACGAGAAGGGTATCACGATCAACGTATCCAAGAACTTTGATCTTGCTGCATCCTTTGAGGGAATGGCAGGCGTTGATCCCGAGACCAGACTTGTTCCCACCGATACCGCGAATATGGTATTCTACGGAATTGCTCCCCAGTTTGCATACGATGATTCCAAGATCACCGCAGCTTCTACCATAGATGAGAGCACTCTCGTTGTAGCTGACGAGATCTACGATGCATTCATCGCTGATAAGAAGGTTCGTATTGATGACTTCAAGGCAGTTATGAAGGCAAGCGAGGCAGGCGGAGAGATAGTTCCTCCCGATGAGCCTGATGTACCGGATATTCCCGATGTACCGGATGTACCGGATGTACCGGATGTACCGGATGTTCCCGACGAGCCCGATACAACCCCCTCTACCGTATATCTGTCCTCTAACGGAAGCGATGCTAATGACGGTCTTACTTCTGCTACCGCAGTTGCTACGATCGCTAAGGCTTATGAGCTTCTCGGCAAGACCGGCGGTGAGATCATCATCACCGATCTTTACAACCACGATACCGGTAACTTTACCGCACCTGCTCACACCGGCAAGGTAACCGTCAAGGGTGCTGCTGCTGATTCCGAGTTCAAGATCGGTAAGGCTATGAGATACTATCTCGGCGGCGAGACCGAATTTGCAAACATGCACTTCACTCAGGCAGCGGGCAATGCATCCATGTACATGATCTGCGGCTTTAACAACTGTAAAGTTGCAGAGACCGTTACCGTCACCAGAGCTGCAGGTAACAACTTCATTCTCAACCTCGGCGTACAGAACGGTGATGCTAACTACACTCCCAAGAACGCTACTCTTACTCTTGAGGGCGGTGATTGGTCTGAGGTTATGGCTGTTCACAGAAACAACTTCGGAATGCACGACCCTGCGCTTCTTGATGGCGTAGATCTCACCATCACTCTTGATAAGAATGCATCAGTAGAGAAGATATTTGGTTTTGCTCGTTCCACCAAGGACGCGGTCGATTTCGTTACCGGTCACAGCATGAGAATAAACCTTCTCGGCGGTAAGGTGAAAAACTTTATCTGCCAGAGCGACATAAAGGTTTATGCACAGGGTTCGGCTAACGGTATGGTAGTATATATCGGTAAGAACTTTGATATTTCCCAGTCCTTTACCGCAGGTGCTCAGGATGATAAGCATTATGTAGAGGATCCGGGACTTGCAGGTACTTACATATTCTACGGTATTTCCGGTGAATCCGCATATGACGATGAGGCGTGGACTGCTGATCGTATCAACAGATCCGGCGTAATTATCTGCGCTGAGCTTTATGACACTCTCAAGGATAATACCAGAATCCGTAAGAATACCTTCGCATACGTTATCAAGGAAGGCGATGATATTCCTACTCCCGATGTACCGGATGTACCGGATGTTCCCGATACTCCTATCGATCCCTCCAATGCTGTAGTATACGTATCCGACTCGGGTGCAGACACCAACAGCGGACTTACCGCAGATGCTCCCTTCAAGACCATTACCAAGGCTTATCAGAAGCTCGGAACCAACGGCGGTACAATCGTTATCGTAGGTACCTTCACTCAGAAGAATTCCTTCACTGAGCCTGTACATACCGGCAAGGTAACCGTTAAGGGCGCTGATGAAAACGCACTCTTCTATGTAGCTGCTGCTACTCGTTACATCCTTTCGGGTGAGACAGAGTTTACAGACATCAGAATCGAGAACGCTAACGCAAAGGCTTCCTGGTACGTTCTCTGCCGCTTCAACAACTTTACTGCTACCGAGACCGTTACTGTAAAGAGATCCGCTCTCTTCCTTGTAAACCTCGGTGTTAACCATGACTCGCCTGCACCTATCAAGAGCGCTACCCTTACTCTTAACGGCGGTGACTGGGGCGAGGTGGTCGGAGCATTCAGAAACGGATATTCCGATCCTAACAACAATCCAGCAGCATGCGACGGCGTTGAGCTCACCATCAACATCGGTGGAAATGCAGTTGTAAACAAGATCTTCGCATTCTCCCGTCAGATGTCCGGAAACGTAGTCAAGTCCGACTACATTGCAAAGAACGCTCATATGAGAGTCAATCTGCTTGGCGGTAAGGTTACTCACTTCCTCTGCCAGACAGACCACAAGAAGTACGTACAGGGCTACGAGAACGGTATGACCGTTTACATCGGTAAGGATTTCGACCTTAAGGCAAGCTTTACCGAGGGCAAGCAGAGCTCCGATCATTTCGTAAAGGACGGCAACTCCGCTATCTTCTACGGTATCTCCGCAGAGAGCGCATGGGCTCGCGGAAAGAACGGCGCTACCGCTAAGCTTGTAAAGAAGTCTGAGGTCATCATTGCATCTGAGCAGTTCGAAGCTCTCAAGATGAACAAGGCTATCAGAGGCGCAAGCTTCCTCTACCTCTATGAGGAGGGTCAGGCTCCCGCTCCCGCTCCTAACACCGGAGACAGCACTTGGGTCATCGCAGTTGTTGCAGTAATTTCCGTAATGGGATGCGCTGTTGCGGTTGCTTCCAAGAAGAGATCCTGCAGATAATTTGATCAATATAAAAAAGGATGCCCTCGGGCATCCTTTTTTAAAGGATGGTTTATATGAAGAACAAGAATAAGATCCTGGCCCTTATGATGGCGCTCTTGCTCGTGTCACTGCTATTTGGATGCGCTGACAGTGCAGAAACGAAGGAAATTGCAGAGAATACCTCAGATGCCATTGATGCCGAGACAGAAACGGAAACAGACACATCCTCCGCACAAGCCTCCGCTCCCGAAACGGAAAAGACACAGACCGAGCCTGCCGAGACGGAAAAGGAGCCGCAGATCGAGCTTCCCGCGAGCTATACTCTTCAGTTTGATAATTCAAAGGAAGGAATATACAATTACTGCCCCTCGGTCATGCAGGTGGATGAAAGCACGAGATATATCTATTACTGCACGAACAAGGATTCCTACAACGTGACCGATTACATCGGATGCAGAAAGGGTACTCTTTCTGCGGACGGCAAGTGGACTTGGGGTGAGG